>JBAVTG010000093.1:0-25428 GCA_049696015.1 Rhizobiaceae bacterium
TGCATCGTATATTGTCTCCCAAGCGGCTTGAAATTATCCGGGCCATGGCCGGACAGGGACCTTTGTCCTACCGTGAAGTAGCGCGTCGCGCCGGGCGCGATTTCAAAGCTGTACATACTGATCTGAAGGCAATGATTTTGGCAGGCGTTGTTGATCGTGATGAGAGCGGCGTGGTTTTCCCTTACGATACGATGCATTTTGATTTTGACGTGCAGACAAAAGCCGCTTGACCATTAGCGACTCTTGGCCTGCGGATACACGCCCAGAATCCGGACCTGCGTCGAAAAGAACGCCAATTCTTCCAGCGCCAGCGCGACATTCTTGTCTTCCGGGTGGCCTTCAATATCGGCGTAAAACTGCGTCGCGGTGAACTCGCCGCCGAGCTGATAGCTTTCGAGCTTGGTCATGTTGACGCCGTTTGTGGCAAAGCCGCCCATGGCCTTGTAGAGCGCCGCGGGCACGTTGCGGACGTTGAAGATGATCGTCGTCATCATCACGTCTTTGGCGGATTTGCGCGACGCGAAGGTCTTGTCCTTGGACAGAACGACAAAGCGGGTGACGTTGTTGTCTGAGTCTTCGACGTTTTCGTCAATGATTTCAAGATTGTACATGTCCGCCGCCAAGCGCGGCGCAAGCGCGGCCATGGTCCGGCTTCCCGATTCGGAGACGATGCGCGCCGCCCCTGCCGTATCGCCTTCGACAACTGCCTTCCAGCGATGCTTGCGAATGATCTTGCGGCATTGTCCGAGTGCGTGAACATGGCTGTGCACGGATTTGATATCCGCCATTTTCACGCCTTTGAGCACCATCAGCTGGAAATGGATCGGCAGGAAATATTCGCCAACGATGTGCAGTTTCGACACCGGCAACAAATGGTGGATATCGGCAACGCGCCCGGCAATCGTGTTGTCGATGGCGATCATCGCCAGATCGGCCTTGCCGGTTTCCACCGCGTTCAGCGCATCTTCAAACGTGGCGCACGGCATCGGTTCCATTTTGGGAAACATGTTGCGGCAGGCCATGTCGGAGTTGGCGCCATTCTCGCCCTGAAACGAGATCCGGTTGGTTTTTATGGCTTGCGCTGACATGGCAGTCCTCATTTGCCCGAACAAATTGCGCGGGCGCGTTCAAGATCGTGCGGCGTGTCTACGCCAAGCGGCACGGTTTTAACAATAACCGCGTCGATGCGCATGCCAGCTTCCAGCGCCCGCAGTTGTTCAAGCCGCTCGCGCTGTTCCAGCGGCGAGGGTCCAAGCGCGACGAACCGTTCCAAGGCAGGACGGCGATAAGCATAGAGCCCGATGTGATGATAGAGCGGACCCTCGCCCCATGGCGCCGTTGCCCGGGTGAAATAGAGCGCCCGCAAATGGCCGGGCGCGATCTGCGATCCGATGATCTTGACGACGTTTTCGTTGGTCTTTTCCGCCTCAAGCGTGATCACTGCTCCCAAAGTGGCGATATCCACCTGCGTGTCGGCCAGTGGCGTCACGGACCGCGCAATGATGTCGGGATCAATGGTCGGCAGGTCACCCTGCACATTGACCACCACATCATGGCGTGCGTCCGGATCGATTTTCTGCAGCGCCTCAAAAATGCGGTCTGAGCCGGATTGGTGATCCGCGCGCGTCATCACAGCCTCATATCCTGCTGCGATCACGGCATCAGCGACAGTTTGCGTATCGGTGCAGACGACAACGCGGCCAACACCGGATTTTGACGCCTGATCGGCGACGCGCACGATCATCGGCTTGCCGCCGATGTCCGCCAGCGGTTTGCCCGGCAGACGGGTCGAGGCCATGCGGGCGGGGATGAGTATGATGGGGTTCATGAAAGACCGGGTTCAGGTGTCAAAAAGTCGCTGTATGGCGAACCTTATAGGTGTTGCAAGTCTATCGCAAAAGACCTAGTTTCCGCCCGATTTCACGAGGGGATTCCCGTTCCGGACCCCTTTCATATCGGAGCCCGGACAGCATGGATTCTTTTGAGCTCAACAAAATGGCAGGGGCCCTCTTGGCGACAGTGTTTGTCGTCATGTCGGTCCGTCTCGCTTCCGATGCGCTTTTCGAGCATGGCGTGCCGGAAAAGCCCGGATTCGCCATTGAAGCGGCCGCGGGCGGCGGCGAAGGGGAAGCCGCCAGCGCAGCGCCCGCCGCAATCGAGCCGATTGCGCCGCTGCTGGCGTCCGCTGATGCCGCTGCTGGTGAAGTCGTCTTCAAGAAGTGCGCGGCATGCCACACGATTGACAAGGGCGGCGCCAACAAGGTCGGCCCGAACCTGCATGGCGTCATCGGCCGTGTCATGGGCAGCCATGAAGGCTTCAACTACTCTGCTGGCATGAAGGAATTCGGCGCTGGCAAAAACTGGGATTACGAGGCGCTGGCTCAGTTCCTGACCAAGCCGAAAGCCTACATCAAGGGTACGGCCATGGGCTTTGCCGGTCTTGCCAAGCCGGACGAGCGCGCCAACCTGATTGCTTACTTGCGCAATCAGGCGGACAGCCCAGTCCCGCTGCCATGAGCAGAATGCAGTAAAATTTCAAAAGGCCGGTTTCGTCCGGCCTTTTTCATTTTCATGTGACGGGCTTGCCAAGCGGCGCGTGGACTTACACATTCGAGTCCACGTTCGCATTGGAGCTTTCGATGATCCGTTTCCAGTTGAAGCCGCTGTTTCTAGCCTGTGCGCTGACCTTTGCCGGCGGCATGAAAGCGTTTGCCGTTGATTGGGTCCACGGCTCCGCATTGACGGGCGAACCGAGACTGGAAGCCGGTTTCAAGCATTTTCCCTATGTGAATCCCGACGCTCCCAAAGGTGGAACAGTCCGCCTTGCAGCCGTCGGAAGTTTTGATTCCTTCAATGGTCTGATCCCGAAGGGCGAAGCGGCGCCCGGCTTTTCTCTGGTCGGCGCCTTCACCATCAATGAATCACTGATGACGTCGTCGCTGGATGAACTGGATATTTCGACCCAGTATGGCCTCCTGGCCGAAGCGACCAGATATCCGGACGACTTTTCGAGCGTCACCTTTCGCATGAACACCAAAGCCAAGTGGCATGATGGCATGCCGGTGACGGTCGAAGATGTGATCTGGAGCTTTGAAAAAACCAAGGAACTCGACGCCAGGTCGGCGTTTTACTACGAAAATGTCGTCAAGGCCGAAAAGTCCGCCGACAACGAAGTGACCTTCACATTCAACGTCAAAGGCAACCGCGAATTGCCGCACATCATGGGCCAGTTGCAGGTCTTCCCCAAACATTGGTGGGAAGGCAAGGACGACAGCGGCAGGCAGCGCAACATCGCCGAACCGACTCTGGAGCCGCCGCTCGGGTCAGCAGCCTATAAGGTCGGCAAGTTCGAGGCTGGACGCTATGTCGAATTTGTCCGCGTCGCAGACTATTGGGGCAAGGACCACAACACCGAAATCGGCACCAATAATTTCGACACGATGCGCATCGACCTTTATGGCGACGAATCCGTCATGGTCGAAGCCTTCAAGGGCGATGCCTATGATTACCGCTATGAGCGGTCATCCAAAAACTGGGCAACCGGCTATGTAGGCCTGCCTGCGCTCGACAAGGGATATGTCGTCAAGGAGGAATTCCCATCCAGGGCATCCGGGCGGATGCAGGCCTTTATTCTCAACTTGCGAAAGGACAAATTCAAGGATCTACGCGTCCGCCGCGCGCTCAACTATGCCTTTGATTTTGAGACAACCAACAAGAACGCCTTTTATGGTCTCTACCAGCGAATCCCGAGCTATTTCGCCGGAACAGAGCTGGCTTCGTCAGGCTTGCCGCAGGGCAAGGAACTGGAAATCCTCAATGAATTCAAACAGGACTTGCCGCCTGAGGTCTTCTCTCAGGAATACACGAACCCGGTCGGCGGCGATGCGGCCAAGATGCGCCTGAACTACCGGGAGGCGCTTGCCCTCTTCAAACTTGCCGGCTGGGCACTCAAAGACGGTAAACTTGTGAACGAGAAAACGGGCGAGCCTTTCACGATTGAATTGATCGACGAGTCTCCGATTACCGAGCGGTTTGCGCTGCCCTATGGGGAAAGCCTGAAAAAAATCGGCGTGGATTTCACCTACCGCCAGCTCGACACGTCCTCGATGAAAGAGCGCGAGCGCAAGTTCGACTATGACACGATCACAAACGTTTGGGGTCAGTCGCTGTCGCCCGGCAATGAACAGCGCGAATTTTGGGGCAGCGCGTCGGCGGACCGCGAGGGGTCGCGAAACTATGCCGGCATCAAAAATCCGGTCATCGACAAGATCATCGAAAAACTCATCCTTGCAAAGGACCGCGACGACCTGATCGCTGCAACGCGGGCTCTGGATCGCGTGCTGTTGTGGAACCATTATGTGATCCCGCAATGGTACTCGGATGTCGACCGCTATGTGTATTGGGACCGGTTCGGCCGTCCCGAAAAGTTGCCGCAATACAGTTTCGGCTTCCCCGCCGTCTGGTGGTTTGACCCGGCAAAGGCCGCGCGAATCGCCAAGTAGCGCATTCTCGCCAATCGCGGGCTTGCACTTGTTCGCCGTGTCGATTCCAAATGCAAAAGGGCGAATCACCTGAATTGCCGGATTTTTGGCAGGAGCGCGCATTTGGATTGCATGACACCAACACAACAGGTTCGCCGCTAGCATGGGCGCGTATATCCTGCGCCGACTGATTTTGATGATCCCGACGCTGATCGGCATCATGGCGATTTCGTTTGTTGTTGTGCAGTTTGCGCCCGGCGGCCCGATCGAGCAGGTCATCGCAGACCTCACCAGCGGCAGCGATACCAACGACCGTCTGGGCGGCTCCGGGTCCGATTTTGCCGGCCAGGATGCGGGCGCTGAAGGTGCGACATCGGGCAAATACCGCGGCGCGCAGGGACTGGATCCCGATTTGATTGCCAAACTTGAAAAGCAGTTCGGATTTGACAAGCCGGCGCACGAGCGTTTCCTGAAAATGCTGTGGGACTATTCGCGGTTTGATTTCGGGACCAGTTTCTTCCGGGGCGGCACTGTAATCGACCTTATCCTGCAGAAAATGCCCGTCTCGATCACGCTCGGCCTTTGGATTACGCTGATTTCCTACATGATTTCGGTGCCGCTCGGCATCGCAAAGGCGCTGCGCGACGGATCGCGCTTTGACGTATGGACCAGCGCCGTGATCATTGTCGGCTATGCCATTCCCGGCTTCCTGTTCGGCATCCTGCTGATCGTGCTGTTTGCCGGCGGCTCGTTTTGGGATTGGTTCCCCCTGCGCGGGCTTTGGTCGGATAATTGGGACCAGCTTTCCGCATGGGGCAAGATCAAGGATTACATTTGGCACGTCACACTGCCGCTGCTTGCCATGGTCATGTCCGCCTTTGCCACCACGACTTTACTCACCAAGAATTCATTTCTTGATGAAATCAAGAAGCAATATGTCGTCACCGCCCGCGCCAAGGGCCTCAGTGAGCGGCGCGTGCTTTACGGCCATGTGTTCCGCAATGCCATGCTGATCCTGATCGCCGGCTTTCCCGCCGCGTTCATCTCGGCGTTTTTTACCGGCTCGATCCTGATCGAGAACATTTTCTCGCTCGATGGCCTCGGCTTGCTTGGTTTTGAATCGGTGCTCAGACGTGACTATCCGGTGGTGTTTGGCACACTCTATATCTACTCGCTGATGGGTCTGATTGTCGGGCTGATTTCAGACCTCATCTACACATGGATTGATCCGCGCATCGATTTTGAGCGGAGGGACGTATGACACTTTCGCCGCTTGGCCAGCGCCGCTGGCAAAATTTCAAGGCCAACCGGCGCGGCTTCTGGTCACTCTGGCTGTTTCTTCTGATCTTCGGCCTGACACTGGGCGCCGAGTTCATCGCCAATGACAAGCCAATCCTCGTTTCCTACAAGGGCGAATATCTGACGCCGGTGTTTGTCGATTATCCGGAAGAAAAGTTCGGCGGGTTCTTTGCCGTCACCGATTTTCGCGATCCGGTCATCCAGGAGGAAATCGCCGCGAACGGCTGGGCAATCTGGCCGCTGGTGCGCTACTCCTACCAAACCGTCAACAACGAGATGCCAGGCTCGGCTCCGACAAAACCTGCCTTCTTGCTCGACCGTGAAACGCTTTGCGGGCGCTATCTCCAGGGTGTGGAGGATCCAGATTGCCGGGCAGGCAATTTCAACTGGCTGGGCACGGATGATCAGGGCCGCGACCTTTTGGCCCGCATCATTTATGGCTTTCGCATCTCGGTGCTGTTCGGCCTGCTGCTCACACTGGGCTCTGCCGTCGTCGGTGTCGCGGCAGGCGCAGTGCAGGGCTATTTCGGCGGCTGGACAGATCTGTTGATGCAGCGCTTCATCGAGATCTGGACATCGCTGCCGCTGCTCTACCTGTTGATGATCGTCGCCTCGATCCTGCCGCCCGGATTCTTCGTGCTGCTTTCCATCATGCTTCTGTTCTCCTGGTCGTCGTTCGTCGGCATTGTGCGGGCCGAGTTCCTGCGGGCGCGCAACTTTGAATATGTCAACGCGGCCCGCGCGCTCGGCGTTGGCAATGCCACCATCATGTGGCGCCATCTCTTGCCCAATGCCATGGTGGCAACGCTCACCTTCCTGCCGTTCATTCTCAACGGCGCGATCACGACGCTGACCTCGCTCGACTTCCTCGGCTTTGGCCTGCCGCCCGGTTCGGCCTCGCTTGGCGAAGTGTTGAAACAGGGCAAGAGCAACATCCAGGCGCCCTGGATCGGCATCACCGGCTTCATCACCATGTCGGTCATGCTGTCGCTGCTGGTGTTCATTGGCGAAGCCGTGCGCGACGCTTTTGACCCGAGGAAGGCGTTTAAATGAGTGAAAAGGCATGGTATAAGGAAGATACTTTTCTACCATGGAGGCCGCAATGGGCCTGAACATCAAGAATGACGAGGTTCACCGTCTGGCGCGCGAAGTCGCAGCGCGGACTGGTGAAACCATGACGCATGCCATCCAGACAGCGCTTGAAGAGCGATTGGCGCGGCTTTCCGCTGATGTGGCCAAAGATCGCGCCGACCGTGCCGCGCGGGTTCGCGCCATTCTTGATTCAATCCCGCACTATCCAGGCGCGACCAGCAATCATGACGATCTTTACGACGAGTTCGGATTGCCGAAATGATTGTTGACTCCTCGGCGCTTGTCGCAATCATTTTGAAAGAAGCCGGTTGGGAAATACTCGAGAATACACTGGTCGGTTCGTCGGAGAATCTGATCTCGCCAGTCAATCGGATGGAAGTCTTCATGCGCCTTGAATCCATTGACGGAGAATGGCTGGTCAGTAAATTCGAAGCTCTTTCGACCACTCTTCGGCTGACAACTGTATTACTTGATGAAGCCCAGCTTGGCCTCGCCCAAGACGCATTCCAGCGCTTCGGCAAGGGGCGTCACAAGGCGGCCCTCAACATGGGCGATTGTTTCGCATACGCGCTTGCCAAGGCGAAGGGACAGCCAATCTTGTTCAAGGGCTCTGATTTCAGCCACACCGATCTGGAGTCTGCTGTTTGACCTCCCCCCTCCTCTCCGTCCAGGACCTGTCCGTCGCCTTCACCCAGGGCGGCACGACATCGACGGCCGTGGACCGCATCTCGTTTGACATCATGCCGGGCGAAACGGTGGCGTTGGTCGGCGAGTCCGGGTCCGGAAAATCGGTCACCGCGCTCTCCGTGCTCAAGCTCTTGGCCTATCCCGCCGCCAGCCACCCAACCGGGCAAATCCTGTTCGGCGGCAGGGATCTCTTGGCAATGTCCACAGATGCCCTGCGCAAGGTGCGCGGCAATGATGTGACGATGATTTTCCAGGAACCGATGACCTCGCTCAACCCTTTGCATGTGATCGAAGACCAGATCGGCGAAGTGCTCAAATTGCATCAAGGCATGAGCAACTCCGCCGCCAAAGCCCGCACGCTGGAACTGTTGCATCAAGTCGGCATCCGCGAACCGGAAAAACGCCTCAACGCCTATCCGCACCAGCTCTCCGGCGGCCAGCGCCAGCGGGTGATGATTGCCATGGCTCTTGCCAATGCGCCCAAGCTCCTCATTGCCGATGAGCCGACGACGGCGCTCGATGTCACGGTGCAGGCGCAAATCCTTGAACTGCTGGCCAAGCTCAAGTCCGAGCGCGACATGTCGATGCTGTTCATCACCCACGACCTTGGCATTGTGCGCAAGATTGCCGACCGGGTTTGCGTCATGACCAAGGGCAAGATTGTCGAGACCGGCAAGACAGCCGAAATCTTCGCCAACCCGCAGCATGACTACACGCGTCATCTCTTGGCCGCCGAGCCGCGCGGCAACCCGCCGAACATTCCAGACAATGCGCCCATCGTGCTCTCGGGCGATGACATCAAGGTCTGGTTCCCGATCAAGCAAGGCCTGATGCGCCGCACGGTCGATCATGTCAAAGCCGTCAACGGCGTGTCGATGACCATCCGCGCCGGGCAGACGCTTGGCGTTGTCGGCGAGTCCGGATCAGGCAAGACGACGCTCGGCCTTGCCTTGACGCGGATGATTTCAAGCCAGGGCAAAATCGGCTTTATCGGCAAGGACATCAATCAATTCTCCTTCAAGGACATGCGCCCGCTGCGCAAGCAGATGCAGATCGTCTTTCAGGATCCGTACGGCTCGCTCAGCCCGCGCATGTCGGTCGCTGACATCATTGCCGAAGGCCTGTCTGTCCATGAGCCGCAATTGTCAGCAATTGAGCGTGATGCGCGCGTCGTCGATGTGCTTGGCGAAGTTGGCCTTGATGCTGAAACCCGGCACCGCTATCCGCACGAATTTTCCGGCGGCCAGCGCCAGCGCATTGCCATCGCCCGGGCGATGATCCTCAAACCCAAATTCGTCATGCTGGATGAGCCGACATCGGCGCTCGACATGAGTGTTCAGGCGCAGGTCGTCGATCTGTTGCGCGCGCTTCAGGAAAAGCACGGACTCGCCTATCTGTTCATCAGCCATGATCTGAAAGTCGTGCGCGCGCTTGCCAATGACATCATTGTCATGCGCAACGGCGAGGTGGTCGAGCATGGCCCGGCCAAGGCCGTGTTCGACACGCCAACGAGCGATTATACCAAAGCGCTGATGGCCGCCGCGTTCAACATCGCCACTGCCCCGCAAGGGGCCGTCAGCGAATGAAAGGCGCGATCCTGCTCGCCGCAACCGGGTGGGACAGCGCGCTGTGGGCGCGGCTTTTTGCACAAGCGTCAGGGCGAAAAGTATATATCGATCCGGATGGCCGCACCGATGACAGCATCGAGCATGCCATTGTCTGGAAGCACCAGCCCGGTTCGCTCTCCGAACTGAAAAACCTGAAAGTGATCTTCTCGCTCGGCGCCGGCGTTGATCACGTGTTCCGCGATCCGGCTGTTCCAGACGTGCCGGTCGTGCGCGTGGTGTCGAATGATCTGACCAACCGGATGAGCGAATACATCGTCTGGCAGGTGCTCGACCATCACCGCATGGGACCAAAATACCGCCTCCAGCAACATGATAAAATCTGGCTCGAAGACCGCACCCAACCTGCCGCCAAAGACGTCACCGTCGGCATGTTGGGTCTCGGCGTCTTGGGCAGTGACGCTGCGCTGAAGCTGAAGGCGATGGGCTTTAATGTCACCGGCTGGAGCCGGTCAGCAAAGATGATGGCGGGCATCCAGACATTTTGCGGCCACGACCAGTTGCCGGAGTTTTTGGCCGGCGTGGACATTCTCGTCTGCCTGCTCCCGCTCACCCCGGCGACCGCCAACATTCTCGCCATGCCGCTCTTCCAGCAATTGACCAAGCGCGGTCCGCTGGGAAGCCCCGTGCTGATCAATGCGGGTCGCGGCGGATTGCAGAACGAGGCTGATATTCTCCGGGCTCTGGATTCCGGCTTGCTTTCTGCCGTTTCGCTTGATGTCTTCCAGCAGGAACCGCTCCCGGCAGACAGCCTCTTTTGGTCGCACCCGAAAGTGACCCTGACCCCGCATTCGGCCGCAGCGTCCGATCCGTATGCGCTGGTCAAACCGATTGTCGACCAGATGGACGCTTTTGATCGCGGTGAAGCGTTGCAGAATTTGATTGATCGTCAGCACCATTATTGATCATGAGATGTTGATCGGCGTCGCGCACGTCCCCTCTAAGCCTCACTGCGCTCGGCCCCTCTCCGGCCCTTCGGGCCACCTCTCCCCGGAGGGGCGAGGTTAAAAGGTCGGCGCGGGTTTAACCTCGCCCGCCTTGCGGGAGAGGTGTCGGCGTAGCCGACGGAGAGGGGCCGGCGCCACGGTCGAAGATTGCCCCTTCACAAACCCCAATCCCGTCATTCCGGGATCGCGAAGCGAGGCCCGGAATCCAGTGGTTTGGAGGGTCAAGATTGTACGCAACCATCTGTTTCATCTGACTTTTAGACCCAATTTTCACGCTCCCGTCTCTGGATTCCGGGCCTCGCTTTGCGATCCCGGAATGACGATTGGAAACTGTTTATCCCCACTCATGAATTCCGATCTATCATGGGCCCGCTCATCAACACCCGGATTTCAAATTGGACTGGCCCCTCGCCATCAACCGCAACCGTGAAGCGCTCCAGCGCATTGTCGCCGCGCTGTTCATGATGGCCGCTGCGGCTTTAACCGCGCCCGGCCTGTCGCGCCGAAGCCTTGGCGAAGGCGGAAGAGGGCCAGTCTCGCTCCCCCGCCACATCTACGCCGCCATTCTCCTCATCCTGCGCCCCGCTGAATCCGCCGTCCGGCGCCTCATCACAATCGCAGCAAAGGATCTTGCGTTCAAACCGCGCGCGCCGCGCCTGGCTCCGGTCGGCCTGCCCGCGTTCCCTGTCGCTGGCGCATCGCGCACGCCCGCCTTCGCGCTCCTTGATCCGCTGAAACAGTTCACCCGTGATGATTTTGATGTAAGTGCCGGTTCGGCGCTGTCAGCCGCTTTTGCCAGCCTGTTCGAACCGGCATTCCCGACACCGTCTGCTTACAAGTCCGATGAACCGGTTGACGCCGCACAGCTTTACGCCCGCCTTCGCGCCCTGCGCCATGCCCTGAGCGATCTGCCCCGCCAGGCCCGCCGTCTTGCCCGCTGGCAGGCACGGCGCGACCAAGCGCTGGCCGAAAACCGCCCGACTCGCATCACCCCCTTCCGCCCCGGCCTCCCGCCCGGCTGGCGTCAGCGGTCAATCCACGAGATCGACGAGGTGCTGCGCGAATGCCACGGGTTGGCGCTTTATGCGGTCAACGGGCCGGATACGGGGTGAGCCCATCTTTTTGCCGTCACCCCGGACAAGGAGCGTCAGCGACGCCGATCCGGGGCCTATTGGAAGATCATCAAGTCCACAGACGGCAGTTCTTAGCGGTTTTCGTCAGTGACGACCGCCGCCAGCATATGGATATTCGTCCCGGCTCTGCGCCGTGCTTGTCAGGAATGACGAAAGTGAGGGTTTGCCACCTAACCGCCACCTGCACTTGCGCCACAAACTTTCACCAACCGCCGACGGGAAATGTCCGGAACTGCCTCACCAATCCTCAGTCCGCTTGATCTTGTCGGCCATGGTGCGCTTGACCATTTTGGCGAATTCGCGGCTGCGGGCGTGGGCTTCGTACATTTGTTCGGTGTTGTGGCGCTCTTCGCGCTGCAATTTTTGGAAACGCTCCAGCCGGTCAGGTTCCAATGTGCCGGCCGCAATCGCCGCCTGCACCGCGCAGCCCGGTTCGCTGGTGTGCTGGCAATTGGAAAACCGGCACTCAAGCGCAAGGGCTGCAATATCGTCGAACACCGCATCGATGCCTTCGGCAACATCCACCACCTGGATTTCGCGCATGCCCGGCGTGTCGATCAGCCAGCCGCCGGATTGCATCCGGTGCAGCGAGCGGCCCGACGTCGTGTGGCGCCCGCGCGAATCGCCTTCGCGGATGCCTTGTGTTTCCTGAACCGCGCTTTGCAAAAGCGTGTTGATGATCGTCGATTTGCCGACGCCGGACGAGCCCATCAGCGCGACCGTCTGGCCTTTGCCAAGCCAAGGGGCCAAGCGGTCCATGTCCTCCGGTTTGCGCGAGTCGATGGCTTCAATCAACAGATCATGGCGGATCGTGCGGGCCGCTTCCAGGAACGGCGTCAGATCATCCACAAGGTCAGCCTTGGTCATGATCACAACCGGCAAAACACCCGCTTCATGCGCCAGCGCCAGATAGCGTTCAAGCCGGGCAACATTGAAATCCATGTTTGCCGACGTGACAATGAACACGGTATCGACGTTCGCTGCGATCAGTTGCAGCCGGTTGGTCTTGCCGGCGTTGCGGCGCTTGAACAGACTCTTGCGCGGATAAAGCGCCGCGATCCGATGCGTGTCCGGCACGATGGCGATCCAATCGCCGATTGTCGGCCGCTCTTCCTCGTGATCGCTGACCAGCGATTGGTTGATCCGCCCTGTGAAGTCCGGGCCGGCAACATCCAATGCGGTCCGATGCACGGCCATCACCCGCACCGGAAACGTCCCGGTCAAAGACGGATCGGCAAGTGTCGTGTTGAAAAAGTCGGACCAGCCGAAATCGGCGAGTGCGCCTTGTCTGGTTTCGTTGCTCACGATTGTCATTCCTGCAAACCAATAGGAGAATTGATGCGAGACGCTAGCGTTTTCGCGTTCAAGGCGGATGGCTGGCAGGGTTCAGGCAAATTTCGTTGTGATAACAGGATCAAGCGAAAAAGGCCGGGCCAGCCGGGGCGTTTGTGGCAATGGTCATGAAACACTCCTTTGTGCTGGCGTTGAGAGGATTAAAACTATTCCCGTTCCGCGCCGCCGTCAATCAAGGACGGCGAATGGCAATGGGCAAACCGTAGAGATGGCTGATGCGCTCGACCGCCTCTGCCAAGGGTTCGCGCATGACGCTCATGGTGTGACCGGAGGCATGAAGCATCATGGAATCATCTTCCATCATGGCTACATGGCCTTTCCAGAAAACAAGATCCCCACGCCGAAGCGGCGGGTGATCTTTACCCTCACCGATCAGCTTACCAACCTCGTTCTTCTGCATATCGCTGTCGCGCGGCAGGCTTCTTCCACAGACCGCATGAGACAGTTGAATCAAACCCGAGCAATCGATCCCGAAAGCTGTTCGCCCGCCCCACAGATAAGGCGTGTCGATGAGGCGGGCCGCAACGGCGAGCGGATCGTCCAGGGTTTGTGTCAGTCTACTTGCATGTGCCGCGACAATTGCCTCACCGGAGTTCAGGACGTGATAGTCTGTGCCGCGTGTCCGCGCCTGCCCGGCGACCGAGAGTTTTGCGCCAAGGGACAAAATACCGGTTACCGGCAGTTTCATGTCCGGTCCGGGATAGAGGAAAGTCCGCGGGACACTGATGAAATGGGTCGAGGACAACAGTTTTGATGTCAGTGCATTGTGGGAAACATAGCCAACATAACCGTCGGTCTCGAGCTGCACCCAGCACCATCCTTCATGCTCTTCAAAGACGCGGACGCGCTCGCCGAACATGGCTTGTGTTTCAACGCCTGCGTCCGGACTTGGCGCGCGGCGGACATCCACGACTGGTACACAGACCTGGTTTTCAATTCCCCGTGCAAAGTTGGTCGCCTCGACCTTTCCGCGCAAACGCTCATCGGCCAAATCGGTTCGAAATGCATGCAGCCGGCGATCCAGATTTGTCATCGCGGCAGATCCTTTGCCTTTTCGATCAATTGGTCGCCGACGCGTTGAACATAAAGCGCGCCCGCGACCGTCCGCTTGATCAAGACATTGCGCCTGTCGGCAGGATCGCGATGGCGTTCGACCAGATTGAGCGCGCCCATCGTGTCGAGCGCGCGGGTGATCACCGGCTTGGTAACGTCCAGTCTCAAAGCCAAGCCGCGAATGGTATGCGGCGGCGCTTCCAGATAGACGGTCAACAGGATCGACATCTGCCGCATCGACAAATCCGGCGCGTCATCGCGCACCTCGCCCAAGGCGAAATCACGAAGAAGAATGAGCGCCTGCAGCGGCTTGAGATCGACTGACATGGTCTATGCTTAGCCGCAATTTGTTTCGGTTCCGTATCATTCAACGCGCTTCAGGCAAAATCAAGGCGGCAATCATGCGTAGCGGTTTGACAATACATGAAAGATGGCGCGAATGGCCTGCGCTTCGCCGCCGACCGGCGCATGCGGCTTTTCGACTGGTGACCAGCCAAAAATATCGAAATGCGCCCAGGACTGCGCACTTCGTGCAAAGCGTTTGAGAAACAAGGCGGCGGTGATTGCGCCGGCGAAACCGTCTGTGGCGACATTGTTCATATCGGCGATTTTTGACGCGAGCTTCTTGTCATAGCCCTGCCAAAGCGGCATGCGCCACAAGGGATCGGCAACGGCGACGGAAGCCTGCGCCAACTCAGATGCGAGCGCATCATCGTCGGTGAAAAACGGCGGCACATCCGGACCCAAAGCAACCCGCGCCGCGCCGGTCAGCGTTGCCATGTCAATCAGCAGATCCGGGCTGTCTTCCAGCGCATAAGTCAAAGCATCAGCCAGAATCAGCCGGCCTTCTGCATCCGTGTTGCCAATTTCGACGGTCATGCCAGAACGGCTGGCCAGCACATCGCCGGGCCGGAAGGCGCTGGCGGAAATTGAATTCTCCACTGCGGGGATCATGACGCGAAGGCGGACATTGAGCTTGGATGTGATGATCAGGCGGGCAAGCGCCAGCACATTGGCCGCGCCGCCCATGTCTTTCTTCATCAGCAGCATGCCACTGGATGGTTTGATATCGAGGCCGCCGGTATCAAAGGCTACACCTTTGCCGACCAGCGTCAGCTTCGGCGCAGCTTTCGGCCCCCATGAAAAATCCATCAGCCGCGGTTCTTGCGATGCCGCGCGTCCGACTGCGTGAATCATCGGAAAGCCGCGTTCCAGCGCCGCGCCTTTGATCACCTTGACGCGTGACTTGCCCAGTTTGGCTACTGCCTTCGCGGCTTCTTCAATCGCATCCGGCCCCATGTCATTGGCAGGAGTGTTGATGAGATCGCGCGCCAGGAAAACAGCGTCAGCGATGCGGGTTACGCCAACCGGATCGACGCCAACTGGCGCTGCAAGGGAGATACTGCGCGCCTTGTGCGTCTTGTACCTGTTAAAGCGATAACTGCCGCAAAGGAATGCCAAGACGGCCAGTTCCGGTTCCTCGAGCGCCCCTTCAAGATGCCAGTTTCCATCCGGCAGCGCATTGGCCAGTTTGCCAAAGCTCAGACGGTCATCGACTGATTGCCCGCCATGGCAAAACAATGCGCCGGCAACGGTGCCGCCATCGCCGGGCATCAACAGGAAATTTCCGCAGTTGGCTTCAAAGCCATGACTTCCGGCCCAGTTCTTGTGACTCTCGGAAAGCCGGTCTGGCAGAGAATCGCCTTGGCGGACCAGCCAAACCGGACTTGAATTCCCTGCCTGCAGCGCTGTCAATCGGACGCCGTTTGAAACTGTTTTCGCCATGTCGCCAAAGGATCCCGATTAACCATTCATTAGGGTTAACAGAATATTTCTAAACGTGAAATGCGCTGCCCGGCGTCCCGCCGATTTGCGTGAAGACGGAGAAACAGGCTCATGTCCCCAAAGCTGCGGTCATCCTTTTTGAAAACCACAGCGAGCCTTGCTCTTGTGTCGATTACGCTTGGCGTCAGCGGCTGCGGAACCAGCAAAATGACCACCGGTTCCATATCAAGGTCAGCTTCGAGCCAATCTCTGGATTCCATGAACGGCCAGCAACTTGCCGCATCGCGCGAGTCGATCGGCAGGGCTTACGAAAAAGACCCCAAGAACAGGGATGCGGCGATCGCCTACGCCAATGTGCTGAGGATGACAGGCCAAAACGAACAGGCTTTGGCGGTAATGCGCCAGACAGCGATTTATCACGCCAACGACCGTGCCGTTTTGGCAGCATATGGCAAAGCGCTTGCTGCAGTCGGACAATTTGACGGCGCTCTTGATGCGATCCAGCGGGCGCAACGGCCTGAGTTTCCGGATTGGAAACTCCTCTCCGCCGAAGGCGCAATCCTTGATCAACTTGGCCGTCCAGAAGAAGCGCGTGACCGCTACCGCAAGGCATCGGACCTCCAGCCAAACGAGGCCTCGATCCAATCGAATCTTGGAATGTCCTACTTGCTGCAAGGCGATCTGAAGACCGCTGAAACCTACCTCGGCGCAGCCGCGCGCAGCCCGGGCGCCGATTCGACAGTGCGCCAGAATCTGGCGTTGGTGATTGGCCTGCAAGGCCGCTTCGATGAGGCCGAACAGGTGGCCCGCCGCGAACTTTCGCCCGAACAAGCGGAAGCCAACGTCGCCTATCTTCGCCGCATGTTGGCGCAGCAGGATTCGCTGTCGAAACTGAAGCAGGAAGACGGCGGCCAGGCGTCGAACGGCTGATCCACGGCGCCCTTCACAACCGCAAGACAAGAAAAAGGCGCCGCACGGGCGCCTTTCTTTTTGACTGCTATTTTCATGATTGATCCGTCAGTTGGCGGAGACGCCTTCGGACTGAGGAGCCTTGTCGCCGAAGATGCCGCCGTTTGCCGAGATCGAGATACCGGCTGGTCCCAGAATGACGATGAAAAGCACTGGCAAGAAAAACAGGATCATTGGCACGGTCAGCTTTGGCGGCAGGGCTGCGGCCTTCTTCTCAGCTTCGTTCAAGCGCATTTCGCGGCTTTCCTGCGACAGCACACGCAGCGCAGTTGCAACGGGCGTGCCGTATCGCTCAGCCTGGATCAGGGCCTGCGAGACGGACTTGACCGAGTCAAGGCCCGTACGATTGGCAAGATTTTCATAAGCCTGCCGACGCTCGGGCAAGAAGGAAAGCTCGGCAGTCGTCAGCACCAGTTCTTCTGCCAGCTCAACAGATTGCGAACCAATTTCATCTGAAACCTTGCGGAACGCGCCTTCGGTCGGGATACCTGATTCAACGCAGATCAGCATCAGGTCAAGTGCGTCAGGCCAAGCGCGCTGAATGGACTGGCGGCGTTTGCCGACACGGTTTGAGATGTACATATTGGGTGTGTAAAAGCCCGCGTAAGCCACACAGACACAGATGAACCACTTCATCATGGTCGAATGCTCAGCAAACCCGCCCAGCACAAAAACATAGATCACTGCACCGAGAAACGCGACGAATGGCAAAACAAAACGCAGGAACAGAAACATGACCAGCGGATTCTGACCGCGAAAGCCAGCCATACGCAGCCGGTTGACGGTGTTTTCGTCAGCGAGCGCTTTCTTCAGGTCAAGACCATCCACGATCGCCAGAATGCCAGCCTTCTGGCTGGCTTCCTTGAGGCTGCCACCCTTGCGCCGGCGATCCGCGTCCACAGCCAGTTTCGCACGTTCACGCGCCTTGATCGCATCGCGCTCGATGGCGACGCTTTTCATCCGGCTCTGCAATTCGTTGCCGGTGAGAAATGGCATCAGCACCGTAAAAATGGTGGCAAAGACGGCAAGTCCGGTCAAAGCAACAAAAAGGAATTGCGGATCTGTGATGTTGTTCATGAAGGAGGTGATCATCCTGCATACTCCTTACATGTCAAAGTTAATCATTTTCTTCATGACCATGATGCCGATCGACATCCAGGTCAGGCCGATGCCAAGCAGCATGTGACCTGTGCTGGTCGTGAACAAAAGCATGATGTAGTCGGGCGAAGACAGATAGACCAGAAGCGTGACGATGAACGGCAACGCGCCGATGATGGCGGCGGACGCCTTGGCTTCCATGGATAGCGCCGCCACTTTCGCCTTCATCTTCTTGCGGTCGCGCAAGACGCGCGACAGGTTGCCGAGCGCTTCAGAAAGATTGCCGCCGGCCTGCGACTGGATCTGGATGACGATGCCAAAAAAGTTGGCTTCGGGGCTTGGCATTGTTTCATAGAGCTTGCCACAGGCTTCCGGGATTGAAAGGCCGACCTGCTGCTGGTCAATGATACGCTGGAATTCGGTCCTCACCGGTTCCTTTGCTTCATTTGCAATCAGCTTGAGCCCGTCGTTGAGCGGCAAGCCGGACTTGACGGCGCGGACAATGATGTCGATGGCATTTGGAAATTCCTCGAGGAATTTCTTGATGCGGCGCTTGCGCAGGAACGCAACGATCCAGCGGGGCAGACCGACGCCGAAGACCAATGCTGCGCCGGGAAGCCCAAGCAGCGGTCCGCCAAAAATAAAGTATAGCAACGAGGCAACGAATGCCGCGGCGCCTGACATGATATAGAATTTCTTCATGTCGACGTTAAGCCCGGCCTGCATCATCTGCACTTTCAACGGCGGGCGCTTGACCATCTTGTCACGGTTTTTTTGCCGATCTTCAAGGTCCTTGAGATTGTCCTGAACCGCCTTGCGACGCTTGTTGGCATCGTTGGCCTTGTCCTTGGCCATTCGCGCGGAATTGCGATCGGTATCTGCGGCTTGAATTGTCTTCAGCCGCTTGTCGCTGCGGTTTTCCTGTTCGATCTTCTGGAACAAGAACGCATATACAAGCGCCGCCCCGCTGAAACCGGCAAGGACGATGAACGCCAATGTGCTCGTGTCTAGACCAAACATGTCAACTCACCCTGATGCCTAGTTGCGCATCTGCTCCATGGAATCCAATGCGGTCGCCAGGCGCTGTTCTTCATTGAAGTAACGCGCCCGATCCCAGAAATGCGGACGGCCGACACCGGTTGAAACATGCTTGCCGATGATCTTGCCGGCAGCATCTTCACCGCGCATGTCATAGAGCATCAAGTCTTGCGTAATGATTACGTCGCCTTCCATGCCGATCACTTCAGTGATGTGGGTGATGCGGCGCGAGCCGTCGCGCAGTCGCATCGCCTGAATGATGATGTCGACCGAGCCAACGATGATTTCGCGCACGGTTTTCTGCGGCAGCGTGAAGCCACCCATGGCAATCATCGATTCAATACGGTTCAGACATTCCCGCGGCGAGTTGGAGTGGATCGTTCCCATCGAGCCGTCGTGGCCGGTGTTCATCGCCTGCAGCAAGTCAAATACTTCCGGTCCGCGGACTTCGCCGACGATGATGCGTTCAGGACGCATGCGCAGGCAGTTCTTGACCAGGTCGGTCATGGTGATCTGACCTTCGCCCTCAAGGTTGGGCGGGCGGGTTTCGAGACGCACGACATGCGGCTGCTGCAGCTGCAATTCAGCCGAGTCTTCGCAAGTGATAATGCGCTCGTCGCGATCGATGTAGTTGGTCAGGCAATTGAGAAGCGTTGTCTTGCCCGAACCCGTGCCGCCGGATATGACGACGTTGCAGCGGACACGCCCGATGATCTGCAGGAGCGTTGCGCCTTCCGGCGAAATCGCTCCGAACTTGACCAGTTGATCGAGAGTCAGCTTGTCCTTCTTGAATTTGCGGATGGTCAGCGCAGCGCCATCAATGGCCAGCGGCGGGGCGATAACGTTAACGCGCGAACCGTCAGGCAGACGCGCGTCGCAAATCGGGCTTGATTCATCGACGCGGCGGCCTACCTGCGACACGATGCGCTGGCAGATGTTCAAAAGCTGCTGGTTGTCGCGAAAACGAATGTTGGTTTCCTGAACCTTGCCGGCCACTTCGATGTAGGTCTTCTTGGCGCCATTGACCATGATATCGGCGATGTCATCGCGGGCCAGGAGCGGTTCGAGCGGGCCATAGCCGAGAACATCGTTGCAGATGTCTTCAAGCAATTCCTCCTGCTCGGCAATCGTCATGGCGAAATTCTTGATCGCAATGATGTCGTTGACGATGTCGCGGATTTCCTCGCGCGCCGTGTCAGCATCAAGCTTGGCAAGCTGCGACAGGTCGATCGTATCAATCAGCGCCGAGAATACCTGAGATTTCGTGTCATAGTAATTGTCGTTTTTCTCGCGCGACGGTCGTTGTCCCTGCGGGTTCACATTCACTGCCATTGCCGGCATTGGCGCGGACGCGGCTGCCTGAGAGGCGGCTGCCACCGGCGCCGACGCCGCAATTGCAGACGCGGCGGGCGCCCGTATCTCGGTCACCGGCTTTGAACCACCGTCACTGCCTCTTTTGCCAAACATCTCGTCACCCGGTACTTTTCAGAATTGAACGAAGCTCAAGCCTTCTTGGTCCGCAACTTCGCAAGAATGGATTGAAGACCCTGCTTTTTCTTCGCTTTGACTTCAGAGCGGCCCGTTACGACGTGGGCGATGTCACTCATCATTTTCGTGATCGGATTGTTGGCATCAAATTCGGCAAGCATCCGGCCGTTGTTTGCCGCATTGCCGAACAGTTGCGGATCGAACGGAATTGTCGCAACCGGCTCGAGGCCCAACGGTTCGCAGAAATCGGCCGGGGAAATTTCCGGACGTTTGGGGATGCCGACCTGGTTCAGGACCAGACGCGGTGAAAAGTCGTTCGGCCGCAGCTTGCGGATCATGTCGATGAGATTCTTTGTGTTGCGCAGGTTTGCCAATTCCGGCGTCGCGACAATCAAGATCTCGTCGGCACGGGCCAGTGTCGTGCGGGTCCAGCCGTTCCAGACATGGGGAATGTCCAAGACGACCGTTGGCGCGCTGCGCTGTGCGATCTCGATGATTTGTGAAAACGCATCGGCTTCGAAATCATAGACGCGGTCAAGCGTGGATGGCGCGGCCAGAAGCGACAGTCTTTCGGAGCATTGCGCCAAAAGCCTGTCGAGATAGACTTCATCAATACGCTCAGGCGAGAAGACTGCTTCGGCAATGCCTTGCGCAGGATCCTGGTCGAAATTGATATTGGCCGTGCCAAACGGCAGATCCATGTCGGCAATGACGACTTCATTCTTGAACAGCGACGAAACCATCCATGCAAGATTGTGGGCGATGGTTGAAGAACCCACGCCACCCTTGGCGCCGATGACGGCAATTGTCTTACCAATCGGCGCGGCGTCGGGCGTGATGTAGATGCCTGAAATCACGGCAATGACGTCAGCGAGCGAAACCGGGGCAACCATGTATTCCGAAATGCCTGCCCGGATCATCTCCCGATAGAGCGTGACATCATTGTAGTGGCCGATGACCACGACCTTGGTTGTCGGATCACAGACTTCCGCAAGTCCCGACAATTCCGCCATGATCGCGCGCGGCTCAGCGGAGGACTCGAGAATGATCAGGTTTGGAGTCGGGTTGGAATGATAGTATTCAACGGCAGTCGATACACCGCCGCGCTCGACGCGCATATGGGCTCGCGCCAGCCGGCGGTCTGCCATCACCCGCTCCATCGGCTTGGCGACAGAATCGGTTTCGCAAAATGCCTGGATTGAAATGCGCGGAACCGGTCTCAGCTCCTGCATTGCGGCAATTTCTGTTTCGTTTGCCGGTTCGAATTCCGGTGCGTGGTCAAGGGCCAGATTGGACATGTTGTTTTACCTATCCCACAAATCAATAGTCGATTTCAGAGCGGCCAGGCGCCGGCGTTTCCTGGTATTTCTTGATCACATTGCCGCGTTTGGCCGGATCGACCTGCGTGACGGCCCGCGGTCCGAGCAGATCGGCGGGGTTCGCGATCATCGCAGCAAGGTTGTTCTGATAGGAACAGCCAAAGTCCGCGTAATGTTTGTTTTCGGTATCCTGAGTCAGGTCTTCCGGCCATTTGCCGCACTTGTCGGTCGAGGCAGCCAAGGCGCGATAGGCGATCCGGATCGGGTTTGCACCGTCGCTTGTCGGCGGCGCGTAACTCATTGTGATGATGTGGCCGGACATGACGCCACCCTTGCGCAAGGCTGCAACCACATCCGACTGGACGCGCTTGGCGGCAGCAGCGTTTGTGCCGTGCGAGGGAAGCATGACTTGCACCGGACCAGAACCGTTTGCCATGTACTGGGCGACAAACCCTTCGATAACTGACCTTTGAGCCAGCGAAATACCGCGGTCGCTTGCGCCGACGAGCACATCCAGATGCTCCTCCTGCTCGGCAATCGAAATGGGGTGATTGGTGCGGTAGTCATCCGGAATGGAGCCGACCTCAATGTGGTGCCGGTTCTGGAACATGCCGCAACCTGGAAGGAAGAGCATTGCCGAGGCAATGATCGCCAGATGCACGGCGCCGGACTTCAGCGACGATGATGCCGCCTGCTCACCGGACTTGGATTTGGACTGGTTCAAATCGACGCGAGACATGTTTCTCTCTCCGGTCACTTGTAGATGAAGCCGACGACACCGTGATAACGGCCGTTGGGACGCTTGGTCTGGGTGGTGCCATAGACGCGGTTGACGCGGCCAAGCAGATAGCCGGCCCCGTCCGAGGCGACGTTGAAATTGTCGTCCGGCTTGGCGAGTTTGTTGCGGGCAACCGGGCGCACAAGATAGGGCGTTACAATGATCACCAACTCGGTTTCGTTACGGACGAAATCGCGGCTGCGGAAAAGCGCGCCCAGGACCGGAATGTTCTTTGCGCCCGGATAACCATTGATCACCTGACGCGAGTCATCGCGGACCAGTCCGGCAATCATCATCGAGCCGCCTGAGGGCAATTCGATTGTGGTGTCGGCAAGACGTTTGCGGATTGAAATAAGGTTGCTTCCAGCCATCGAAACCGAACCTTCATTGGTTGGCTCGGAAACCGACGTGCGGACCTTCAGGCTGATGCGGCCGGGCGATAGCACGACCGGCGTAAACTCCAGACCGATTCCGTAGTCGATCTTGGTAACCTGATAAGAGTATTTCAGCTCGCCTGTGTCTTTATCAACTTCGCGGTTTGCGGTTGTGACCAGATTGAATTCACCGCCAACTTTGAAAGTCGCTTTTTCACCCGAAACGGCGGTCAGAGTCGGTTCAGACAATGTCTTCATGACGCCGGACTGTTCCATCGCCGTCAGATAGGACCTGAGGTTGAAACTGCCCAGATTGCCCTGCAAAACTGCATCGGATGCATCCTGAAGCGGCTTGCCCAAGCCAGCGAATGTGCCTGTGAACCCGCTGAAATTGATACCGCTGGAACTGGAGCCGGACGCCAGCACATTCATGCCGAGCTGCTTCATGACGTTGCGGCTGACTTCGGCAATCGTCACCTTCAGTGTGACCTGATCGTCGCCGACAATCTTGATCAAATTGACAATTTTCGAAGTGCGGCGTTCTTCCTGATCACCGCCGATAACGACTGAGCCCGCCGCGGCTGCCGGCGCGCTGCTGTTGAAAGCGCCGGTAGTCGCCTCGCCGCCGGTGACGAAGATTTCAGCCAGCTGAACCGCCCGCGAGGCGTCCTGCGGTGTTTGCACCGTGCCGGTCAGCACAACGTTGTCGTTGATGATTTCGGCTTTGATGTCTGAGTCTTCGATGAAGCGGGCCAGATAGCTGTCAAGGCCGGCGACATCGCGTTCGACCGTCAGGTCAATCGATGCGATCTGTTCGCCGTTGGGGCCGAACACGAAAATGTTGGTGTTTCCGACCTGCTTGCCAAATATGTAAATGCGCCGGGCGGTGCGGGACACGGCGTCAGCGACGCCGGGATTGGCCACCAGGATGTCATAGGCATCCTTTGGAAGATCGATCACAATGGATTTGTTAAGGCCCAGATTGATGTTCTGGGTGCGCGAGTTGACCTGCTTGACAGTGTCAGACGCCTGCGCGGCAACCATGGTGCTTGCTGCAAAAGAAACAGAAAGAGCCAACGGCATGGCGACAGTGACGGCCAGCGCCCTGGCCAGCTGGAGCACGCCCGCGACCTGGCGAGACTCAAGAGAATTGGTCACGTTCATTTGCTTGCTCCGGTGTCAGATCCGATTACTGTGATTTCGCCAGACTTGATCAGTTTGACGCTGCCGTTTTTGCCACGGCCATTGACGAGATATTCCGAGCCGAGCGTGGCAGCCTCATTGGCATCGGCGGTCGAGCGCAGGGCGAGCGCCAGGCGATCAGCCATCTGCTGTGCCACGGTGACGATTTCCGACTGTGAAGGGGTCAGCTCAAGTGTTGCCGTCTGGCCCACCTTGACCTTTCGGCCTTCCTCATCCTCGCGGATGGTTTGATCGATGGCCAGGACGCGGATGTTGGAAAGAATGGTTTCCGTGACAAAAGACTCACCGCCCGTTGCCGTCGTGGCACGGCGGGTCATGATCACATCGACATAGTCATTGGGCAGAATGAAACCGCCAGCCGAGGTATCGGCTGTGATTTCAACTGCGATTGCCCGCATGCCGGAGGGCAAGATCGAAGACATCAGGCTCTGGTCCTTGCCGACCAGCTTGGAGTCGCGAATCGGTTCGCCCTTGAGGATTACAACGCGTGCGACAGAACCTTTGAGCTCTTCAACCGCCTGCGGTTTAATGGTCTGGGTTATAAACCCTTCCGTGACGGCCGCCTTCGGCCAATCCTGCCAGGCGATCTGCGATTCGATCACACCGCCAACAGGAATGTCTTCGCTGGCAATCAGCACTTGTTCCAGTTCGAGCTGCGGTACGGCTGGCGCCGCTTCCTGCGTCACGATCTGTTGCTGCGGCTGCATGTTCATGGCGATGTAGCCCGCTCCCGCAGCGGCCGCCAATGCCACACCTAGTACCACCAAACGCGTCGATTTCATTGTCCAACCTCAACAACGAGGGATTTTCACTCGTTCCCAAACATGGTCGGCAATCGTGTAATTATGGTTAATGAAATGAAAGGAAGCGTGATTAATTTTGAGTTTATGCAAAAATCCGGCACCTGAACTGCATATCCGAAGTCGGACCGGGAATCAGAAAGCCGGCTGCGTTGCAGCCGGCTTCCAACAAATCTGAACTGGAATTTGACCTAGCCCATGGTCAATTGGTTCATGGCCCAAATCATCAGCGGTGTTTCCGGATAGATCAGAAGGCCTGCGATGCCGAGGGCAATGCCGTAAGGGATCTTTTCCTTTGGGTCGGCGATCCGAAGCAGGAAATCAACCTTGCCCGCATAGACAGTCACATTTGAACTGCGGAACCGCAAAATAGCCAGGGTAAGGACGCCTCCCAAAGCCGAAGCGACCAGCAAATAGGATATCAGGTTCATGTCCAACCCGAACCAAAGCGCAGTGGACGCCATCAGTTTAGCGTCGCCGCCACCCATTGCGCCCGCCGCAAACAGTGCAAAGCAGACGCTCAGGACAATTGCCAATGCTGCGACGTGCCAGCCAATTTGAATTAACGGCATGCCGGTCAACGGCGCAATCACCAGGAAGGCGCCGACCAGCAAAATGGAAATCCGGTTTGCAATGGTCATCGACATCATGTCGGACATGGCAGCGTAGGACATGGCAAACGGGAAAACGACGAGAATGGCAGCGACAAGCATCGGAAACTCCTTTGCAAAAATGCTAACTCAAACGGCTTAAGCGATCGTGAAACCGGCTCTTTGTTTAAAAGAAAAACCGCCCCCCGTTTCCGGAGAGCGGCTTGATCATGCTTTGAAGGCTGATCGCGGCCAGAATTACTTGGCAGCGACGACTTCGGCTTCGATCGTGTAGAACTTGTTATTGATGGCGGTG
>JBAVTG010000094.1:0-2995 GCA_049696015.1 Rhizobiaceae bacterium
CCCGGGTGCCTACAAAGTAGGTGGGCGCCGTGTGCTCCAGCCCACGGGCCAAAACAGGGACAGCTCCCTAAGGATCAGTATGGCCCCGGGGAATAAGTTATTCCTGCCGAAAAGCGCAGACCGCCCGCAACACATATAGGCGCGGTTTGTTCAGGTGGCCAGCGGCAAATGCTATCTTGCGAAAAGCGCGAGTTGTGACTACATGTAGTCACATACTGCCTTGAAGGAGGTTGCCATGTCAGTCATCCGAAAAACAGTTCAAGTACGAGAAGCAAAAGCGGGGCTTTCTGAATTGATCGACAGGGCCGGCAAAGGTGAAATGATCACCATCACGCGACATGGTGTGCCAGCTGCCGTGCTTGTCTCAGTGGAGGCGGCAAAAGAACTTGCTGAGAAAAGTGACAAGCCAAGCTTCGCAGACCTCTTGTTCTCATTTCCAGGCGGCGTCGAGTTTGAACGTGACAGAACGCCCCCACGCGAAATCGACCTTTGATGCAAGAATACCTTTTGGATACGTCCATTGTGTCGATGCTTGCCCCCGATCGCAAGGAGCGCCTCACGCCTGCTGCCGAATGGCTTCGCGCGCAAGCAGAATTGATGTGCATCTCAACGGTGACACTGATGGAAGTCAGACAGGGCATCGCACGACTGGAACGGGTTGGTTCAGCAGAACGTGCTGCCCGTCTGGAGCAATGGCTCCAAAGAATATGTGTTGAAGCCAAAGAGCGAATTCTGCCGCTGGACGCAGACATTGCGCTGGAAGCAGGGAACATGTCGGACGCTGCTGTAGCCAAAGGGGCTCATCCTGGCGTTCCTGACCTTTTCATCGCTGCAACCGCAAAGGTTCGCAGACTGGAATTGCTCACCCGCAACGGCCGCCACTTCGAGCCGCTGGGCATCAAATGGCAGGATCCATTCGACGCTGGCAAATAGCCAAGGCCTAAGCCATGCCGAGCGCGTTCATGTAGAGTTCGAGGATCGTTTCCTCTTCCTGGCGCTCGGCCTGATCCTTCTTGCGAAGGCGGATGATGGTGCGCACGGCCTTGGTGTCAAAGCCTGTGCCCTTCATCTCGGCGTAGACTTCCTTGATGTCTTCGCTGATGGTTTTCTTGTCCTCTTCAAGCCGCTCGATGCGCTCGATGAAGGCGCGCAGCTGGCCCGCGGCAACGGTCTGTGAGCTCTCGGTGATGTCGTCAGCCATGATGTCCTCGTCAAATTGCAAGGCCGCAGCAGAATCGCGCGGCCGGGGAAATTTCGTGCGCTTCGATGCCCGACCGGCAAGCTCCCGTCAACACGCCGCCGTCAATCCGTGCGCGATCCGTAATGTTTTCGCTGATGAATTGACCGGTCCGAATTGACCGTGGCGAGCATTGGCGCGAGGCGCTGCGCCCAGGCCAATTGGCCCTCGGCGCTGGCAATCAAATCCTGCCGGATCTCGATCAGCACATGCGGGCGGCCCGCCTCGGTCCCCGCTTCATGCATTGTGTCGCCTTTCAGCGCCCCGTCATAAGGCTCATTGTCGCCGACGAGCAGCGATCGGTCATTGGCGAGAAGCGGAAACAGCCTGTGCGCGGCGCGGTCATCCTTGTCCCATAACAGCCCGACATGCCAGGGCCGCGCCCGGCCGGCCATCACAGGCGTGAAGGAATGGACCGAAATGATCAGGCAGGCATCACCATAAGCTGCATCGCAAAGCGCAGCGCTTTCAAGCACCTGATTGCGGAACGGCATGAAAAACCGTTGGATGCGGTTTTGCCGTTCCGTCTCGTATAGCGGATAATTGCCGGGAATGACCGATCCATCGTATATCTGGCGGATCAGGGTCGGGTCATCCACTCCCCGGTTCGGATCAATCAGCAAGCGTGAAAACCGCGCCATGATTGCTGGCGCTCCGGTCATTTGCGCCAAATGCCGCACGACACTTTCTACACCGATATCATAGGCGATATGCCGTTCGAATTCTTGCTCCGGAAGCCCCAAACGGTCATACTCATCCGGAAGATGCCGCATCGCATGATCGGCAACGATCAGCATGCCGCCGGAAGTGTCACCGGCAATCAATTCGACGGGTTCATGTGAAGTCATGTCAGATGCTGCAAGCCTCGGGCGCGGAAGAGGCCAACCTCTCTCACGCGGCATACCGTTTCGCAATCACTTGTGCCAAAATCACGGCAATTCACAACGAATGTCTTCAATCAAATCGATTAGATCACGCGTTGACATCGGCGCTGTTCTCCAACAAAAGGGGCTTTGCAAAGTGACGGAAACGGGTGCGGAAGGGCATTGCATGGCCAGGCGGGTTTTGGGGCTGAAGCTCCGGACGCTATACCCGGTCTTGATGGGTGCGGTTTCATGTCTGTTCGCCGCTTCGCAGCCGGCCTTGGCCGACTTTCGCGTCTGTAACGCGACACAAAGCCTGATCGGCGTGGCAATCGGTTACCGCGTCAAGACAGGCTGGACCACAGAAGGCTGGTGGCACATCGACCCGTCGAGCTGCAAAACGCTGATCGAGGGGCCGCTTTCGTCGCGGTATTACTATCTCTACGCCGAAGACGCCGAACGCGGCGGAAGGTGGGAAGGCGCGGTCAACATGTGTGTGGCCGAAAAGGAATTCAAAATCGCCGGCATCAACGACTGCTTCGCACGCGGCTTCCAGCGTGCCGGTTTTCAGGAATACGACACTGGTGAACAGTCGAGCTGGATGGTCCAGATGACTGATGATCCGGCAACAGGCGCTCCTCCCGCGCCGGGAACAACAAATCCATGAGACGCACCCGCAAGGTAAAAATTCTCGCCACGCTCGGCCCCGCCTCGTCCGATGAAGGCATGATCCGCCGGCTGTTCGAAGCAGGCGCAGACGTGTTCCGCATCAACATGAGCCATTCCAGCCACGACATGCTGCGCGACCTGGTCAGTCGCATCCGCGCTGTGGAGGCGGCTGTCGGCAGGCCGATCGGCATTCTCGCCGATTTGCAAGGCCCGAAGCTGCGCGTCG
>JBAVTG010000095.1:0-7420 GCA_049696015.1 Rhizobiaceae bacterium
CTCGGCCAGCTTCTCAGCTGCCAAGGTTGGTCCAAAGTCCAGATAGCGCTCCCGAATAAGCGTCAGCACATAATCACGCACGCCATTGCTGATCCGATTGTTCGACGGGCGCCCGCGCGCGCTGTGCCGGATCGCCGCCGCGCCTTCACTTTGGAAAACATCCAGCAAACGGCGCACCTGCCGCGCGCTCAGCGCCAGAACATGCGCTGCGGATACTATTGTTGTCCGGCCTTCTGTGAGTTTCGACAATACCTCAATGCGCTGCAAATCCCGCTCGCTCATCAGAATCAGTCCCATCTGCGATCTCCCGCATTGTGAAATGCGGGAGATGTGACATTCTAACTTTGCAGAAACAGGACATTTTAACTTTGCGGCTACAAACGTTGGTTGCATAATATACATTATGGAACTTTTACAAGCAATTTGTATTTCCTAGGTCACTCAATATTACGACAATTCAGATTTCGATCAACGTCAGTATCATCATTCGTGACTCGACGAATCCACAAGTTTGGGGCCGACAGCAGTCCTTTGCTAAGGGCAATTCACACCCCATTGCTGCCGACCGCTTTGCGCGCCATGTCGGACATAGGTTCTACACTGGCAGCGTCTCGAAAGCGGACATCGCAGTAGATTGGCGAGGCGGCAAGTTTTGCGCCAGAAGCGGAAATAGGTCGATGGCACGCGTGTGCCAACTATCCTGCGCTACCGCCCCGCGCCGTCGAGTATTGTTGATATGTCACGAGGAATCGAAATTTGTGAGGAACGAGCAGTCACCGGCCTGCGGATTTTGCGGCCGCCTCAATCCAAGTCGGCATGTTCGCGTAGCCATTGTCGCGAACCCAGTCGTAGGTTCTGTAGATTTGCTGGAACGAGACGTCGACGCCGTTCTGCTTCACTGACCAGTGAGAAAGCGGGTTCTTGCCTTGGGCGTCCGCCCCGAGTTGCGGGTCCTTCACGTTGTGAATGTCGATAGCCAGGATGCCCTTACCCAACTCATAGCTGCGCTTGATCTCGTGGCGCACCCAAGGCCGATTATAGGTTTCCTGGCCGAACAGCACCACCGTTACCGAGGTGCCAGCAAGCTGCGTTTCGATCCATTTCTCGATGCCGCCCGCCTGCCGCTTCACTTCTTCAAACTCTGCTTTGTCGTAAAAGGGCGGTGCCTCATCGCCAGGGCGCATAACCCACGAATTGCGAACCTGCACGATACGACGAACATCGCGGGAATAGTGGAAACTAAAGAAAACCCGACGAGCCATCTGCCCTACTTCCTCGCCTTAATTGCGGCTTTCACCCATTCCTCGATATTGTCAACGATGTGTCCGTAGACATACGTGCTCGTCTTGTAGGGCGGATCGTAAACGGTCCCTACTATGCTTTCTCCATCTACTTTGAGTCCGGCGAACGGGTCCGATCCCTTTTCGGACTGCTCCTCGTTAGCGTCTTTCAGGTTGTGGACGTGGACCGCCATCACGCCGAGGCCCTTCTCCCAGGCCTTCTTGATCTCGTACTTTACCCACCGCCGTCCGGCGGTCTTCGCGCCAACTAGCACGATCAGGCAGTCTTTGCCTTTCATGTTGTTGTCGATCCATTTTTCTACGGCAGCGTCACCCTCTTTCTTGATCTCCTCCCACTTATTGGCGGCGAGTAGCGGCTGCTCGTCTATCGACCCTATATTCTTAACCTGTTGGACCCGCCAGCTGTCCGGTTTGTAGTGGAAGCTCAAAAAACATTGCTTATTGGCCAAGATGTGCCCTCGGTGACGCTGTTGATCTGGTACTTGCGTCAACTCATACCAACTGCGATGACTATCAACAACGTGCTGCAAGTCACCCTCAACAGGAAAGAATGAGATGGCTCTCTACGAGGTCTTAGTAATTGGGTCGCCAAAGGCAGGACAAACGGAGGCCATAAACAAACAACTGGTGGCTGTTGCAGGGATCTTTTCGCTGGAAATGCCTAGCGACTTGGCGATCCGGATGGCATCGGACGCAGCGGACAGAAATCCCAAAGCCGCTACGGTGGCGCTATATTTTGGCGGCGATCCTTCTGTCGATGCGAAGCTAGTCGATGAGCTCGAAGCGGCAAAGATACCGATCGTGCCGGTGGTGGAAAAAGGCGCGTCCGTCACGGCCGCGGTGCCGGGCGAAATCGCACACACCAACGCTTGTCTACTGGATGCCGACGACAGCACGTTGGAGGCCCTTGCTTCGGTCACGCTGGAGGTGCTGGGGCTACTGCACCGTCAACGCCGCATTTTCATTAGCTACAGGCGCTCTGACGCGCGAGAAGCGGCGCTCCAACTGCATGACGAACTGTCCAGCCGGGGCTTTGACGTTTTCCTCGACACACATGACATTCGCCCGGCCGAGGCCTTCCAGGAAATGCTCTGGCATCGACTTTCGGACTGCGACGTAACCGTCATGCTGGACACCAAAGATTACTTCGGCAGCAAATGGACCGCCCAAGAGCTCGGTCGGTCGCAGGCCCTCGGCATTCAAATATTGCGGGTAGTTTGGCCGGACCACAGCGGCTCGCGGCATCTCTCCCTCAGCGATACAGTTACACTTAGCAATGCCGATCTCGACGCATCCAAAAGGCTTCGAGCTGACCTTTTGGTCGAAATCGCGAAGCGCGCCGAGGCGCTCCGCAGCCGTAGCATTGCTACTCGGCACCTCGACCTTGTTGGGCGCCTCAAGAGTGAAGTCGTTCGCATCGGTGGGAAATTCGAGGGCATCGGAGCTTATCGCTCCGTGAGCTTGACGCTTCCTGGTGGTCGGCTGCTCGAGGCCTATCCTATGGTCGGCGTGCCTACTGCGGAAATGTTGAACGAAATTCAGTACAGAGCCGGGAAAGCAGCCCATGGCAGATTCCCCTGTCTGGTGTACAATCATATCGGAATACGCCCGGCCTGGATCGAACACCTGCGGTGGCTTGACGCGCAGATATCCTCTGTGCGCACCCTCAAGGTGTCGGACGCGGGTTGGGAGTTGGTGGAATGGGACCAATGAGACAACATCGGTCGATCTTCCTGTCTGCGGGTGTTCCCGACGCGTCCGCAAAGCACTTCATGGGCGAAGGAGACACTGCCGCGATTTCGGCTTTGGTTAGCGCATTATTGTTCGTCGCGCTGGGGCGACGTCCAATTGTGTGGGGCGGACACCCGGCGATAACCCCTATGATCTGGGCCTATGCGGATGCCCTTGATGTTGATTATGGAAAGTGGGTCACCCTCTACCAAAGCGAGTTTTTCAAGGACGACTTTCCTGAGGAGAATGCTCGCTTCCGAAACGTGATCGTGACCGAGGCGGTGCAAGGCGATCGCGAGCGGAGCCTCGAAATAATGCGGCGTCGCATGCTTTCCGAAAGTTCATTTGAGGCGGCTGTCTTCGCCGGGGGAATGGGCGGAATCTTCGACGAGTACCGGTTGGTCACGGAGTTGGCCGCTCAGGCGACTATTCTTCCAATAGTGTCAACCGGCGGAGCAGCGGCCGCTCTTGGCGCAGAAATCAAGGCGAGCAGCGACTTGAGCGACGAGTTAGATTATGTAGCCTTGTTGTTTGATCGCCTGTCGATTAGCGCGAACGAGCCCCGAGGTGGAGTGGACCGCTAAGCTGGCTCCTGATCCAAACAGGTGCAATTGGCTTCCGCTATCGTCTCTGATGAGCTTCGGCAGGGCCTAACGTCCGCTTCGGGCCAAGAGCGCCATATGATTGAGAACCGCACGTCTGCTCTTGAGACAGCTGCACAGTAAGCTGCCGTTCCGCTGTCGGCCCCAATCCAGTCATTCAATATCCATGGGTCAACACCCGTTGCTGGCCCTTCGCTGCAGATCGGCGGCTCTGATTATTTTATTGTCATTTCGGATCTTATGATTGTTTCGCCGCAAGCCTGCTGAAGTCGCTGGTGTGAAAATCGACGGTGTAAACCTTCTCTCCGGTCTTTTTGTCGTCATAGCTGGACTCTTTGAACCGGCCGACGACACGGACAAGATCGCCAGTGGCAACGTCCTTCTCGATGTAATCCCGCGTCGACTTGTCCCAAATGTTCACCGTGTTGAAATGCGGATCGTCAACCCAAGCCTCGCCCTTTTTTGAGCGTAGGTTTGCGGCAATCGTGACTTTCGTCACTTTGTCCATCTTAAGAACTTTGGCAACGTTGCCGATGATATGAAAGTCAGCGCAGTTTCTCGACATGATGGTCCCCTCCTTGTTCAGCGGCGCAGATTGAAGAAATGACGTTCGGTCGCACCCGAAGCGTTATCTTTGATGTCAAAGTAGTAAGGATCTGACCGCAGCGGCCGAGGCATGGTCTGCATGCTGATGCAGGTGATTGGCGACACGCCAGTCTTTCTCGGTCCCGTGTCGCAGGTCACACCTCGCTTGACGCAAAGTTGCGCTTCTTGTGACCGGCTTCCACTTCCTTTCGTGCTGGAAGTCTCCCAGCCCGCTGGACAATCCGCATACTTGGCAAAGCCCGGCGCGCCGGCACCACCCTCAGGACAAGTCGGCCATGGGCACGCGCCAAACGTCTTGAACTTGCAGGCGATCAATTTGAGCATCGGCGGTCGGCACGCTGCAATGCTGTGCCAGGACGGGTTTTGTGAGGCAGCGCAGAGAAGAACCTGGCAGCCCCATTCCGACGCATGGGCGACGCTGAGACCAGCAACCGATTGGCTGAACGCAAACGCAAGAATAAGCGCAAGTGACTTTTTCATGTCAACCCTCACTGACTGTGTCGGGCGACTTTACAAATGATTACATATTATGCAACCCACAAGCGATCGAATTCTGTAAATTAACTTTTGTCGCGGTGCTGCTGGATGCCAAGTTTGAAAAAATGGTAGACTGTCTCTCGAATATTCGGGAAATTTAGCTCGTCCTTGGCTTCCTCGGTCCAACTGTAAAATTCGGGTTCAATGAAGATCACAGCTGGCTTGCGGCCCTCCCGCTTCTGCTGATCCCGGAATTCCTGCTGGTGCGCTTTTGAATTTTCGCGCCTGCGGATTTTTGAAGGGGTTTCCTTGCCGCTCTTTTTCGATGCAATCATTGTTCTTATGGTCCGGCGCCCTTTGTGACGGCTTTCAGGGCCTCACGCATGATAGAGTTGGGGTGTGGAAACTTTTGAAATGCCCACAGTCCCGACTTATGCGTCCGCGCTTCTTCTTCGGCAACTGAATACTGGTAAGTAATAGGTTGATTCGCACCGTCAACACTAGCAAAAGCGAATCCTTTGACAATCAGCGCTGTGCCGAGATCAACAGTCTGCCCGCCAATTTGAGATTTGCATACGACAAGATATTGGGCAGGCGCTTGCGTTGTTCCCAAGCCCTGGCAGCTGGTTGGCGCATTTTTCAGGAAGTTTGCCAGAAACAGCATGGATATTTCACCGCAGTCGGTGACAGCGCCGCTGGTATGAATGCTGGTGCCGCGGATGCAGGATTGCACACCGTAAAGCCGCACCACTGTTCCCCCCTGATCCCACGAATCGCCGGTCAGAAATGTCACGCCTTGCGGAACGGCAAAAATCGGATTGGGATTCACCGGCGCGCCAGGCTGTTGCTGTGCCAGCGCAGCCTGCGGAAAGGCCAAACCAATCAGTGTTGCGGCCAGAGACTGAACCGCGTTCATTTCAAATCCCCCAGCGCGGCAGCCGCCGCAGGATTCCAAAGCAGGCTCTCCTTCTTTCGGGCGAACATTTCTGCGTCAGCAAGATCGGGCCGCAGCAGGCTTCCGTCATCGCGGCGTGTGGCTATGCCCGCGCCAACTTTCAACAGTGCCTCTTCGACATTGTGCACGATGGCTGCGCCGCCGACAGTGTAAAGCGACCAACACGTGGCGTCCTGGACAGCCAGCTCAGCGTATTTCTTGAAAGCGCGGCAGATCACAATCGGAGACAGGGAAAGCTCGGTGTCGATATATTGCGGTAACGCTCCGTTGCATGGGCCCTGATAAATGAAAACCTGTATCGGCGCGTCACTGGGACAGGCCGACACGCCATAGAGATTGACTGTTATTCCGCCGAACTTGATCGTGGCCCCTCCCCCTGAGGCGAAAGGCTGGGCAGAGCTGAAGATGCGCTGTCCTTCCACCCGCGAATAATCGTCCGACACATATTCGATGATGCCAGTGAAAGGCGATTCCACCGCAAATCGATTCAGGTAAGATTTTGCAGGGTCGTCCAGCGTTTCAGCGGCTGCGGACGCCGTTCCCGCCAAAAATACAGCCAGTGTCAGATATCGAGGTGCCCGGTCCACAGTTTTTCGCGCTCTTTCTGGTTGCCAATCACTGATTACATATTTACACACACTCTGATTACATATTTACACATCCTTAACCAAACCACTGGTGGATGCCAATGCCTGATCGCCGCTTGACAACAATTCTATGCCGTCACCACCTGAAAGCGAGCGTGTTTTCGGCAGTGGCGGCACTGATTGTTTCCACACTGCCATTGACGGGCGAAGAGCTCAAACCTGAAGTCATCAACCAACGGATTGCGGCTGGTTTTGGCGATGGCGTTAACGGCCGGGAAAAAACAATTGTCGTCGGCGGCGATGGCGTGGCAGAACCGCTGACGGATGCGAATAATCCAGCATTATCAGATGCTAAGTTCGAAGTGGTTGACAGACCTGACCTGTCCTTGCTTGTTGGCTCCCGCCATTCGACAGGCGCCGATGGTCTTGTCGACAAAACGCCAGCCTATTCGCAAGCCGAAATCGTTGCCGCAATCCAGACAGAGTCTGTGAAAGTTGGCATTGATCCCAATTTCGCGCTGCTAATCGCGAAAATTGAATCGAAGTATGACCAGTTTGCCCTTTCTGAGGATGGGGCGATCGGAATTATGCAGCTCATGCCAGGCACGGCAAAGGATCTTGGCGTCGAAAACCCCTGGGATGCGCTGCAGAACATTCGTGGCGGCGTTTCTTACCTGGCTCAACTTTTCGCTGAATTTTCCGACCCGCTAATTGTTGCCGCCGCTTACCACTCCGGCCCCGAGTCTGTGCGGCAAAATCAGGGAATTCCCGATGGTCCGCGCACCGCGCACTACATTGTGCGCGTTCTGAACGAGTACGTTCAAATCTATCAGAAAGCCGCGCCAGCAAGCGTCGTCGACAATGTGAACGTCGCTTCGGTGGTCCGCCGCGCAAAGCCCAAACGCTCGCAACGTGAAGTTTGGGAATCGGACATGGTTCTGCATCTTGATTGAATGACAAAGGAGACAACATGGGTAAGACGTTGAACAGGTTGGCCACTTCTGTCGCGGTCAAAGTCCACATGCTTGACAAGGATCAGGCGGGCAAAATGATCGCGGTCTTTGTCACCGCGCTGGCAGTCAGCGTGCTGCTCTATCACCCGGCAATGGCCCAGACCTTGGAAAGCATCGACAAGGCTGCGACGAAATTTGACACTTTTAT
>JBAVTG010000096.1:0-6331 GCA_049696015.1 Rhizobiaceae bacterium
ACGAAGGTCAGCACCGAAATGATGCCGATGGTCGGCAGGATCAGCGGCAGCTTGATTTTCCAGAACTGCGACGCGCCGGTGATGCCGTCGCATTCGGCGGCCTCGAGCACCTCATCGGGAATGGAAAGCAGCGCCGCATAGATCAGCATCATCGGGATGCCGACGAACTGCCAGACGGAAACGAGGGCGACAGTGGTGAGCGCATAAGCCTCCTTGCCGAGCCAGGGGGCGAACAGGCTTTTGAGGCCGATTGCGTCCAGCATGTTGGGCGCGACACCCCAGATCGGCGACAGTATCAATTTCCAGATGAAGCCGACGATGACAAAGGACAGAAGCGTAGGCACGAAAATCGAAGTGCGGTAGGCGGAGGAAAAGCGCAGCTTGGGATTGGAGAGGATCGCGGCGAGCAGAATGCCGATCGGGTTTTGCACCAGCATGTGGATGACGAAGAACCAGACATTGTTGCCAAGCGCATTCCAGAACGAGGCGGACCAGCGCTCGTCGCCGAACAGGGTGCGGAAATTGTCGAGGCCGGAGAAGGCGCCATCGTTGAAGAACGACATCTGCAACGTGCCGAACAGCGGCAGGATCATGATGATCGTGTAGACAGCGACGGCAGGGGCGAGGAACACCGGGATGTGCCAGCGGGTGGGCGATCTTGAAGGGGCGGCGGCTGGCATGGGCGTGTGTCCAAAGTGGATAGTTTTCAGAGGTTGGCGCTGCCCCTCATCCGCCAGATGGGCACCTTCTCCCCGCAAGATGCGGGGAGAAGGGGACAATCACGAAGGTTTGCGACTCTCCTTCTCCCCGCCGTTTGCGGGGAGAGGTGGCCCGACAGGGCCGGATGAGGGGCAGCGCCGATGGTCGGCAATCAGCCCTTCTGCGGGGCGTACCAGCTGGCAAGGCCATCCTGCAGGCGCTTGCCGGCGGCTTCCGGGGTTTCGGTGCCCTTGATGACGTTGGCTGAGGCGTTCCAGGTTTCGTTTTCAAGGTTCGGCGTGCCGCGCGACAGGATCTGGTAGGTCGAGCGGATCGACGATTTGCACTTGGAGCGCCAGGACACCATTTCCTGCGCCAGCGGATCTTCCAGCTTCACAGCCTCGTTTGACAGCGGGAAGAAGCCCGGCAGCGCGTTGGCGTAGAGCGTGGCGAACTCGGCCGAGGCGACCCAGTTGAGGAACGTCTTGGCCTGATCCGGATGCGCGGTTTTGGCGTTCATGCCTACTGCAATGTCGGTATGGTCCGAGATGTAGCAGGTGTCACCGGCATTGGCGACCGGCGGGTTGAAGGCGCCCATCTTGAACTTGGCCTGCGTGTTGAAGCCGGAGATTTCCCACGAGCCGGCTGGATAGATGGCCGCGCGTCCAAGCGTGAACAGGTTCTGGCTGTCCGGATAGGTCTGGGCTTCAAAGCCGTCGCCGAGATATGGCTTCCACTTGGCCAGCGTTGCGTAGGGCGCAACCCACTGCGCATCGGTCAGCTTCTGCTCGCCCTTGATCAGCGCGTTACGGCCTTCCTCGCCCTTCCAGTAGTTCGGGCCGATATTGTTGTAGCCCATGGTCGCGGCTTCCCACTGGTCGTTGGTGCCCATGGCCATCGGGATGAAGGTGCCATCCGCCTTGATCTTGTCGAGCGCGGCAAAGAAGTCTGCTTCGGTCGCCGGGACGGCGATGCCGAGCTTGTCGAACGCGTCCTTGTTGTAGATGAAGCCATGGATGACGGACGCCATCGGCACACAGAACGGGTTGGCGCCATCGTCGGTGATCCATGCGGATTTGGCGACGTCGGAGAAGTTCTTCATGCCTTCAAGATCTTTGAGAGAGGCCAGATAGCCCTTGTCATAGAGCGCCAGCGAAGCGTCGAACGGGCGGCAGGTGATGAGATCGCCTGCGGAGCCCGCCTCCAGTTTGGAATTCAGCGCGGCGTTGTATTCGGTCGGCGCGGACGGGGCGAACTTGACCTTGATGCCGGGGTTCTTGGCTTCAAAGGCGGGGATCAATTTGTCCTGCCAGATGGCCAGATCATCGTTGCGCCAGCTTTCGATGGTCAGCGTCACGTCTTCGGCAAAGGCCGGGGCGGCGAGCGCGCAGAGCGCCGAGGCCGCCAGAAGGGATTTCACAAGTTTCGTCGTCATGGTGCGTTCTCCACTGTTGGTTACGCCGCGCTTTTCGCGCGGTCTAATTCTGAAAGGGCAGGCCGCAGCATGTGTCCGGCCCTCTCCAGAAGCGTTTCGGCCTGCAGCCGGTTTCTGGCGCCGCAGGCGAGTAGAACAGCGCTTTTGACAGCGCCTCCTGCCAGATCAAGATGAATGGCCGCCTGAGCTTCACTGCAGCCGGAAATGGCGGCAACGATGGCCTGCGAGCGGCGAAGAAGCTTTTCATTGTCGGCCCGCACATTGACCATCAAGCCGTCGTGGACATGGCCAAGTTCGATGCCCATCAATGTCGACATCATGTTGAGCGCAATCTTCTGGGCGGTGCCGGCGCCCATGCGGGTTGAACCTGCAAGAATTTCCGGCGGTGTGGCCAGCAGCACCGGCAAATCTGTGCTGGTCAAAAGCGGTGACCCGTCATTGTTGGCAATGCCGGCAGTTTTCGCACCTCTGGCTTTGGCCGTCTCAACCGCGGCAAGCGCATAAGGCGTCGTGCCGCTGGCCGACAGGGCGATCAGCAAATCCTTCGCTGTAATGTGATGAGACAGAACATCCCGGGCGGCCTGTTCGCGGTCGTCTTCCACGCCGCCAACCATGTCTTCGAGCGCTGAAATGCCGCCGGCAAACAGGATGACCACACGGTCTTGCGCAATACCGAATGTGCCGGGCAGTTCCAGCGCATCTGCCAAAGCCATCAAACCGGATGATCCTGCAGCAGCATAGAACAGCCGTCCGCCACTGCGCATGACATGGGCTGCGGCACCGGCAAGCCGGGCTATGGCACGAAGACTGTTGCGCAGCGCATTGGCCGCCGCAATCTGCCCGTCCAGAAGCAGGCCAAGCGCCTCGACAGGATCGCGCTGGTCGATCCCGACGGCTCTTGGGTCCCGGCTTTCGGTTTGCGTCGCCACCATTCCTGCCTCCACAGCGGATTAATGCCAAAAAAATACCACTTTGCAAGCCTCAATTTGGAATTTTGTTAAGACTTTCGACAAGTCATGGTTTTTATGTAATAAAATCAATGAGTTCAGTGAATTCAGAAATTAATCAAAATTAACGCTTGGAATTTGGTATGCTATTGGTATTATAGCGGGGAGACGGAGGAAATCGCCACCCATGCCCGAATCCCTGGCATCGGTATTTACACCGGAAGCAGACACAGCGTCTGGCGGTCCGCTGTATCTGCGCGTGTCACGGCGGATCGAGAAGGCGATTGACAAAGGCATTATCAAGCCCGGAGATGCGCTGCCATCCGAACGCGATATTGCCGAAATGTCCGGAATCTCGCGGGTAACGGTGCGCAAGGCTGTGCAGGATCTGGTGCGCTCCGGCATATTGGTGCAGCGCCACGGCTCCGGCACTTTTGTCACGCAAAAAGTGGAGCGTGTTGAGCAGTCACTGTCGCAGCTGACCTCGTTTACCGAAGACATGGCAAGGCGCGGCAAAACTGTGCGGTCGGTGTGGCTTGAGCGCGGCGTATTTGAAGCATCGCCTGAGGAAACGATGATGCTTGGCCTGACAGCCGGCGAAAAAGTGACGCGAATCAAGCGCTTGCGGATAGCCGACGGCACGCCGCTGGCCATCGAGCGGGCGGTGATGTCGGTTTCATCATTGCCGGACCCGGACAAGATTGGCCTGTCGCTCTACGCGGCATTGGAAGAACAGGGGTGCAGGCCGGTGCGCGCCATGCAACGGATATCGGCCATCAGTCTGGAAGAAGCCGATGCAGCGCTCTTGGAAGTGGAGCCTGGAAGTGCAAGCCTGCGCATAGAACGGGTTTCCTACCTTTCATCCGGACGGGTTGTCGAAATCACCCGTTCGATTTATCGCGGCGATGCCTACGACTTTGTCGCCGAACTTCGATTGCAAGGCCAATGACATGAATGATGGGGCAATTCAAAAGAGCCGGATGCGCCTTGAGATCGATGAAATTCCGGCCGCTGTAAAGCGGCTGCTATCGAAGGGGGCAACAACGGCCACTGCCATTGCCGCACGTATCCGCGACGTTGATCCCGTCTTCGTGGCGACGATTGCGCGCGGCTCGTCCGACCATGCCTGCGGGTTTTTGAAATATGCCATTGAACTTGAAACCGGCCTGCCGGTCGCCTCGCTCGGCCCCTCGGTGGCTTCCGTCTATGGTCGGCAAATGCGCATGGCGCGTTCACTGACCATCGCCGTATCCCAATCCGGAAAAAGCCCTGATATTGTTGCCATGGCTGACAATGCAAAACGCGGCGGCAGTCTGGTCGTGGCGCTGACGAATAATGCCGAGTCGCCACTGGCTGCATCGTCTGACTTTCCAATGGACATTTGTGCAGGCCCCGAACTTTCGGTGGCGGCGACAAAATCCTTTGTCAACTCGGCGGTCGCCGGACTGATGATCTTGGCCGGATGGACTGGAAACGTGCCGTTGCGACAGGCGCTGGCATCGCTTCCGGACGCATTGGAAAAGGCAGTGAGCTGCGATTGGACCGCATTGCTTGGCGCGTTAGAGGGCAAGTCGTCGCTGTATATTCTCGGTCGCGGACCCGCACTGCCGATTGCCGCCGAGGCGGCGCTAAAGTTCAAGGAGACATCGGGCATGCATGCGGAAGCCTATTCGGCTGCCGAGGTTTTGCATGGGCCGGTATCGATCGTCGGAAGCGGATTTCCCGTGCTGGCGTTTTCACTGCCGGATCAAAGCGAGCCGCATGTTTTGGAGGTGTGCCGCAAGATCGCCGGGCAGGGCGCTTCAGTCTTCATCGCTGGTGCGGCGATTGAGGGCGCAACAAGTTTGCCGATTGTGTCGACCGGGCATGCGTTGACTGATACTTTAACGCGGATTGCATCCTTCTACGGCCTGGTGGAAACCCTGTCGCGCCATCGCGGCCTGAACCCGGACCAACCGCGCCATTTGCGCAAGGTGACAGAGACAATATGACAACTTCGGCATTGACTGCCCGGCGGATATTCGACGGCGAGACTTTGCGGACCGGTCAGGCGATCCTTGTTTCGCGCAGTGTTGTAGAGGCGATTGTCAACTTGCATGATTTGCCGGAGGGCGCGGCAGTGCGCGATTTCGGTGATGCGATCCTGTCGCCCGGTTTTGTCGATGTGCAGGTGAATGGCGGGGGCGGGGTGCTGTTCAACGACGCGCCATCAAAAGCTGCGGTGGAAACCATCACGAGCGCGCACCGCGCCTATGGGACCGCAGCGCTGTTGCCGACGCTGATCACCGATACGCCGGATGTGACACGACAGGCGATTGATGCGGCGATTGAAGCCGAAAACAACGGCGTTGAAGGCTTTGCCGGACTGCATCTGGAAGGCCCCCATCTTTCGGTGAAGCGCCATGGCGCGCATGACCCGGGGCTGATCCGGCCGATGAATGATGACGACTTGCACATGCTGTTGTCGGCGAAGGACCGGTTGCGCACACTGGTTTCGACTGTTGCGCCAGAGTCGGTAACGGAAAGCCAAATTCGCGCGTTGGCCAAGGCTGGTATTATCGTCAGTCTGGGTCACAGCGATTGCAGCTATGACACGGCGATGCGCTGCTTTGATGCAGGGGCGACGATGGTGACGCATTTGTTCAATGCGATGAGCCAGCTAAGCAATCGCGAACCGGGGCTGGTTGGCGCGGCTCTGGCGAGTGGTGCGGTTTCGGCGGGGTTGATTGCTGATGGGTTTCATGTGCACGCCGCGAGCATGGCGGCGGCGCTCAGGGCGAAAGCCGGGCCTGGAGATGTTTTCCTGGTTACCGATGCGATGTCGACAGTGGGCTCGGACCTTGCAGAGTTCACATTGAAGGGTCGGCGCATCTTGCGCGAAGGCGGCAGGCTGACGCTGGAAGACGGGACGTTGGCAGGAGCCGATATCGACATGCTGTCGTGCGTGCGCAATGCACACCGGATGCTGGGTTTGCCGCTGGAAGCCGCGCTGGCGATGGCGACAAGCGCGCCAGCCAAGGCAATCCGGCGGCCGGAGCTTGGACGGATACGCCCGGGCGAGCGCGTCAGCCTCATTGCACTTACGCCTGATTTATCGGCCGTTGAACACGTCAAACTGGCATGAAAAAAGCCGCCCGGAGGCGGCTGATTTCACCGTTGGCATTACAGGTCACGCCGCATTTTTATATGGGTTGAACCGCGTGTAGAAGGTCTCGCCGCTCGCGGCCATCGCATCCAGAAGTTTGGGCGC
>JBAVTG010000097.1:0-2035 GCA_049696015.1 Rhizobiaceae bacterium
TACTTCAGGTTTTCTTCGATAGCGCCCGCCAAAAGCCAACGACGCCGGCAAAGGCAACTGAGGTCGCGCGCATGGAATACGAAATTGACGTTTTGCAGTTGGGGGACGCCGCGGCGCGAGCAAAGCGGGACAAGCTCAGCCAGCTCCGGGGGACGAGTGAGAGCTGCAGTCTTGATTCGCAGTACCGGCAAAAACTATTGTGTTGTTTTGGCTTTGCGGACGAGTCCCGCGCGCCGTTGTTGGCCGAAACGCTCAAGAAAGAGCAGATCAAATATAGGCTGGATGGGGCCTTTGTTTGCGTGCTGCGGCAAGAGGATAACGAGAGGGTTAGAGGCTTGCAGAACGCCACGCCTTAGGCGGCGCTTCAACGCAGGGAAAGACTACCAAGTGTTTTATTGCTCCAGCGCGGCGCGGCCCGTAAAGCAGACGTATATATACGGGTTGCGAATGTCCGCTTTTCCAAGTTTGAATGCCCGGTTTGGAGCAATGCGAATGACTCTTGTGGGTCGTTGGACTAAACCGCTCGCGCGGTATTGGCACTTCGAGCAGAGGCCGGTTGGTGTTTGAGAGACAGGGAATTGGGTTCTGTTTATGTTGATTGGTGAGGCGATCCGCCTCGCCTTTCGACAGGAGCAGCGCCATGAGCCAATCGACAGCAGCCCCCAGCGAGTTACGTCAACGCATGATCGACGACATGCGCATGCGCAAGTTTGCCGACAAGACCCAGACTGATTACCTCCGCGCGGTGCGCAATTTTGCCAGTTATCTTCACCGCTCGCCCGACACGGCCAACGATGAAGAACTGCGCAACTATCAGTTGTACCTGGTCGATCACGGCATCTCGCCGGTCTCACTCAATACCACGATCACCGGTCTGAAGTTCTTCTTCGACATCACGGTCGGCGATACGGAGCGGATGGGGAAGATGCAACCGGTGCGGGTTCCCCGGAAACTGCCGGTGATATTGAGCCGTGATGAGGTGCGGCGTCTGATCGCCGCCAGCAACAACCTCAAGCACCAGACCGCACTCGCCGTTGCCTACGGTACCGGCCTGCGGGTAAGCGAAGTGGTCTCGCTCAAGGTCGGTGACATCGACAGCGAACGCATGATCCTGCGGGTGGAACAAGGCAAGGGCAGCAAGGATCGCTACGCCATGCTCTCGCCCATATTGCTCGAACGCCTGCGCTACTGGTGGCGGGTAGCCCGTGCCCAAGGCAAGATGCTCGACGGCGGCTGGCTGTTTCCGGGCCTGAACCCGATCGAATCGCTCTCCCCGCGTCAGCTCAATCGCGCCATCCATGCCGCCGCCGATGTGGCCAAGATCGACAAGCGGGTGTCGATGCACACATTGCGTCACAGCTTCGCCACCCACCTGCTCGAACAGAAGGTCGACATTCGTGTGATCCAGGTACTACTCGGACACAAGAAGCTCGAAACGACAGCCCTCTATACCCAGGTCGCCACCGACATTCTGCGTGAAGTCATCAGTCCGCTGGAGAGGCTGCACCCCACGTAGGCGTCGATCATGGGGCGTTGTGCCCTGGAGGTCGCCGATATCTTTCGCACCCACGGACCGGCCTGGCGCCAGCGTGAGCGCGCGCATCTGAGTCTGGGCCAGCTCAAGGTCATGTCGGCGATCGAACAGTGTCGCAGTGCTGCGCTGGGAGGGCATGTATTGCGCTGCCCGCGCTGCGAACAGGTCCAGATCGCCTACAACTCCTGCCGCAACCGGCATTGTCCGAAGTGCCAGGCCCGGGCCGCCCAGCGCTGGCTCGAGGCCCGTCAGGCTGAACTGCTGCCGGTGGATTATTACCACGTCGTCTTCACCTTGCCAGCCCCGATTGCCGCCGTCGCCTATTACAACCAGGCGCTGATCTATGGCTTGTTGTTTGAACTCGCCGCCGAGGTCCTGCGCACCATCGCGGCCGACCCCAAACATCTGGGGGCCCAGATCGGCGTGACCCTGGTGCTGCACACCTGGGGCTCGGCGCTGACACATCATCCTCACGTGCATGGCATTGTGCCCGGCGGGGGC
>JBAVTG010000098.1:0-5110 GCA_049696015.1 Rhizobiaceae bacterium
ACGCTGAATACGGCCGAGCATTTCAAACTGGAACGGGATCTCGGCTCGATCGCACCGGGCAGGCGGGCGGATTTCCTGATCGTGTCTGATCTGGCCAGCCTGACAATCGACGATGTCTATGCGCGCGGCCGCCACATTGCGAGCCAGGGACGTCTGATTGCCGATATTCCGGCATATGACTATCCGGCCAAGGCCAAGAACACAGTCAACATGATGCGCGATTTGTTCGCACAGGATTTCGATGTCGCAGCGCCGTCCGGCAAGAACTCGGTGCGCGTGCGGGTTATCGGCGTCGTCGAAAATCAGGCGCCGACCAAGGCGCTCGAGGCTGAACTGCCAGTGATCGACGGTCTGGTCGGCATGGATGGCGCCAATGATGTTTGCCAGATTGCGCTGGTCGAACGGCACAGGGCGACAGGGCAGGTGACCAACGCGTTTGTTTCAGGCTTTGGCTACAGGCTGCCCTGCGCCATGGCGTCAACCGTGGCGCACGACAGCCACCACATGATCATCGTTGGCACCAACAAGGCGGATATGGCTCAGGCGGCAAACCGCCTGCGGGAGATTGGCGGCGGCGTGGTGCTGATCAGCCAAGGAAAAGAGCTGGCGTTGGTCGAAATGCCGATTGCGGGCCTGATGTCACAAGAGCGCGCCGAGATCGTTGCAGCCAAGGCTGCCAAGCTGACGGAAGCCATGCGCACCGTCGGTTGCGATCTCAACAACGCCTACATGCAGCACTCGCTGCTGGCGCTGGTGGTGATTCCAGAGCTGCGCATATCCGACATCGGGCTGGTGGATGTGCGGACGTTTGAGAAGGTGGGGGTGTTTGTGTGACTACATTCATCGCCCTCCTGCGCGGCATCAACGTTGGCTCCAGCAACAAAAAGGTGCCGATGGCGGAGCTGCGGGCGTTGATGAGCGGGATGGGGTTTGGAAATGTCCAGACCTACATCCAAAGCGGCAATGCGGTTTTCACGGCTGATGAGGTAGATGCGGAGGCTGTCCGCTTGCGCGTCGAAGCGGCGATAGCCAAGCAGTTTGGCTTTGCCGTCAATGTGATGGCGCTGTCTGCCACTGAACTGGCAGATGCGATCCGTTCCAACCCCCTTGCATCAACTGCCGACGATCCGGCAAAGCTGCATCTGGGATTCATGGCATCCACACCTGATCTCACCACTCTGGAAGCCCTGCGGACGAAGCCGCACGGTAATGATGGATGGTCGGTGGTGAACCGGGTCTTCTATCTTCACACTCCACACGGCTTCGGCAAGTCAGTGCTGGCACCGTTTGTCGAGCGCACTTTGAAGGCGCCGATGACCTTTCGCAATTGGCGGACGATGGAGATGCTCAAGGATATGAGCACATCTGAGCGTCATCCAGGCTGCGACCAACTATAAGATCACCAAGTTCTCTGGCTTGCAGCCCCTTACCGCAGCGGATTTTCCGGTCAAACGTAACCAAACGGCCTCCGTTCAACAATGCGGTAGCTAGAAGAGAAATGTCAGTAACTTGGCCGTGGTTGCTCACGTGCATGGTATCAAAAATAGCGTTATCTGTCATGGAAACGCTGTTAGACCAGAATTGGTGATCAGCCGATTGCTTGGCCAGCATCAGCAATTGCACCGCAGTCGCAGGTGACTGTGGCAGCGGATAACGCGGATTGCTCAGAATCCGGACAAGGCTGTTCTCGGTGATCGGACAGGTTGCCTACCCATGCTTGCCGTTCTGAAGCAGCCATTCGTGCGCGATCTCGTGGTGGACGTGGTCCGGCTGGAACAAGGCAATCAGCGCGTTGACGTCAAAAAGCGCCCGCATCCATCAGAACTCGTCTTCCAGCAGCGAATGGATCAGCTCGGGGCTGACCGCTTGTCCGGTCGCTGGCAACTGCGGAAAGCCGTTGCGCATTCCAGCATGATTTGCATTCGCGGGTGATACAAGCGACTTTCGGGCAAGATCAGAAATGACTTCGCCAAGCGACTGTTTCCCGCGCGCAGCCAACTCCTTGGCGGCGAGGAGAACATCCGGAGCGATATCGAGTGTGGTGCGCATGCATCAAAATGTACGACATCAGATGCAGAAAACCAATTGCCTTGCGTTAGCCTCACCAGTTCCCGGTATTCTTCATCGAAACCCATGGCTCGGCTGGCGTCAACGCTTCGCCTTCTTGCAGCAGTTCGATTGAAATCCCGTCCGGCGAGCGGACAAACGCCATGCGGCCTTCGCGCGGCGGGCGGTTGATGGTGACGCCGCTATCCATCAGGCGCTGGCAGGTTTCGTGGATGTTGTCGACCTTGTAAGCCAGATGGCCGAAGTTACGGCCGCCGGTGTAGTCCTCGACTTTGCCGTTTTCATCCGGCCAATTGTAAGTCAGCTCCAATTCGGGCGCGCGCTCGGCATCCGATTGCGCCAGGTTTTTCGGCGCGGCCAAAAAGATCAGGGTAAACCGGCCTTGCTCGCTATTGTGGCGGCGCACTTCTTCAAGACCAAGCTTGTTGCAGTAGAAATCAAGCGAATCCGCGACATTGCGGACGCGGACCATGGTGTGCAGGTAACGCATGGACGTAAAACCTCCTGTTGAAAAACCGAATATGAGCAGATGTGGCCAAATAGGTCACGTAGCCAGATAAGAAAAGACTGAAGTGTGTCTTATCGCATCTTGCCACCGCGTTGCCAGTTAATGATAACTTAACGGCAAGAATCAGTAACGTGTTGCGGAAGGTCGTGCGGTATGGGGGAAAAGGCGTCATCCTTTGCCGATGGGAACGATGGTTTCCAGGCAGGGCAGAATGCTGCGGCGACGGACGATCTTCGTTCCGGCGCGGACGTTGTTGAAATTTCCGGATCGATCAAGTGGTTCGACGTATCCAAGGGCTATGGGTTCATCATTCCGGACCAAAAAGGCTATTCTGACGTGCTTCTGCACGTGACATGTCTGCGCCGCGATGGATTTCAGGTCGCGCTTGAAGCGTCACGCATCCATTGTCTCGCCCGCCCGGGCGAGCGCGGTCTTCAGGCTTTCCACGTGATTTCCATGGACAGCTCGACTGCCGTCCACCCGTCGTCAACGCCGCAGCGCACCCATGTCACGGTTGTGCCGACAAGCGGGCTGGAGCGCGCGCTGGTCAAATGGTTCAACCGGACCAAGGGTTTTGGCTTTGTCACCCGCGGCGAGGGGACCGAGGACATTTTTGTCCACATGGAAACACTTCGCCGTTACGGTTTGACCGAGCTTAGGCCGGGGCAGGTGGTGCTGATCCGCTTTGGACCCGGCGACAAGGGGCTTATGGCTTCCGAAATCCATCCGGACATCGGCGCGCCGGTTCCCGCTTCGAACTGAGATGGCCTTTCTATCGAAACGATGGCCGCATTTGGCGGTTCTCATGGCTTTTGTCCTGTTTGCAGCAGGCTTGCTTGCCTTTGCCGAGACATCTGACAAGCGCGCAATGGTGCTGCCGGTTGACCCGGAGCCGGTCATGATTGCGACCAATGCGGGGCAAGTGCGCATTTCAGTCGAAATAGCTGATGAACAAGAAGAGCATTCCAGGGGACTGATGTTCCGAACGCCGCTGGCGCCGGGGCACGGCATGCTGTTTGTGATGGACTATGAGGAAGAACAGTATTTCTGGATGAAGAACACGCCGTCGCCGCTGGACCTGGTTTTCGCATCCAAAGACGGAACAATCGTTTCGATCAAGCAGGGCGAGGCTTTGTCGGAAGCCAGCATATTGAGCGACAAACCGGCAAAATACGTGCTGGAGTTGGCACAGGGTGAAGCTGCGCGGCTTGGACTTGCAGCGGGGAACCGCATGCGCCACCGTGTCATTCCATAACCCGGCCGCGCCCATGAAACACTTTGTCCATGACGGTTTTGATCTGGCCTATGCAGATCATGGGTCTGGTCCGCCTGTGCTTTTGATCCACGGGTTTGCCTCCAACGCACGCGTCAACTGGGAAGCGCCGGGTTGGGTTTCGACGTTGAATGATGCCGGATACCGGACCATCGCCATGGACAACCGCGGCCATGGCCATTCCTCCAAAAGCCATGACTCCAAGGACTATCATCCACGGCTGATGGCCAGCGATTGTCTGGCGCTGTTGGATTATTTGGGTATCGAAGCCGCCCATGTGATGGGCTATTCCATGGGCGCACGCATCAGTGCGTTTCTGGCCATCCGTGCGCCATGGCGGGTCAAATCGCTGGTGTTTGGCGGGCTGGGCATGGGCATGGTCGAAGGCGTCGGCGACTGGGACCCGATTGCTGACGCGCTGCTCGCCCCCGATCCGGCGACAATTACCGATGCGCGCGGCGCCGCCTTTCGCAAGTTTGCCGACCAGACCAAAAGCGACCGGCTGGCACTGGCCGCCTGCATCCAGACGTCGCGCGAACTGGTCAACCCAAAAGATCTGCGCACCCTGACCATGCCGGTTCTGGTGGCGGCTGGCGGCAAGGATGATATTGCCGGAGATGTATACGATCTGGCGGCATTGATGCCCGATGCAGGCGGGTTTGTCATGGAAGATCGGGACCACATGCTTGCGGTCGGCGACAGGGCTTTCAAGAAGACGGTACTGGCCTTCCTTGAGCGGGTTGACGCGTGACGAGCAAAGCCAGTGTTTTGCGCGATGTGTTTGGCTTTGACGACTTCCGTCCCGGGCAAGAAGAGATTGTCGATGATTTGTTGGCAGACCGGCATGTGCTGGCCGTCATGCCGACCGGTTCGGGCAAATCACTATGCTTCCAGGTGCCAGCGCTGGTGAAAGGTGGGCTGACTATAGTTGTCTCACCGCTTGTCGCGCTGATGCAGGATCAGGTGGCAGCGCTGAAACTGGCGGGCGTTGCAGCCGAAACCATCAATTCAGCGGCGCCGCGCGAGGTCAATATCGGCATCTGGCAGCGTGTCGCCAGCGGCGACATCCGTATTCTCTACATGGCGCCAGAACGGCTGATGACCGAGAGGATGATTGCGGCGCTGCAGCGGCTGGATGTCAAAATGATTGCAGTCGACGAAGCGCATTGCATATCCCATTGGGGGGCATCATTCCGTCCTGAAGATGAAGCGCTGCATGGATTGCGTGATGCATTTGCTGATGTTCCGATCGGCGCGTTTAC
>JBAVTG010000099.1:0-11592 GCA_049696015.1 Rhizobiaceae bacterium
CTCCCAAGGCCTATCTTCAGGCCGCTTTGCATGGCGGTGAATTTCCTGGCGTTGCTGCCATCCATTTTCTGGTGCCGCTGTTGGAGGCGGCTGAGAAGGCGGGGACGCTCGCAGGCAATATCACCATCGTGCCCATGGCCAATCCAATCGGTTCGGCGCAATGGCTTTACTCTGAGCCTCAAGGCCGGTTCGAATTGTTCTCGCGCACCAAGTTCAACCGTGACCATTTTGCGCTGGATGATTTCGATACATCAGACTTACCCGCACTTGATGCGCCCGTGTCTGCTGCCGTCCGGCTGAAAGCCGAACTCCTTCGCCTTGCCTTGCCGCATGAGATCATTCTTGATCTGCACTGCGACGATGAGAGCGAACAGTACATGTATATCCAGAAAGCCTTCTGGCCAGGGATGCGCGATCTTGCCGCCGCTTTGAATTGCACTGCGGTGATGACCTGGAAAGGCACGGCTGACTTGGCCTTTGAAGAAGCTGCGGCATCGCCTGCCCTCAAGACAAAGGCGGACGCGCCGGATTACAAGCGCCGCGCCGTGACCACGGTTGAGTTCAAAGGCATGGCGGATGTGTCAGCTGAAAAAGGCATGCAGGATGCCAAAGGCCTTTATGCGTTTCTAGTCCACCGCGGCGCGATCAAAGGGCGTTCGAAGCTCAAGCCTGATGCATTCGATGGGCCGGTTGCACCGCTTGAAAATACCGAGATGGTAAAGACACCGGCGGGCGGCATGGTGTTCTTTCATGTGGGGGTTGGTGACACTGTCAAGAAGGGTGCAAAGCTGGCAACGATTATCACCAAGCCGGGCGATGTCACCGGCGATCTGACACTTACCGCTCCGCAGTCCGGCTTCATCCTGACGCGAAGAAAACATCGCTTTCTGCGTCGCGGCGATGATGTGCTGAAACTCCTGGCTGCCAAGCCCTCCAAGACCGCCAAGCCCGGATCGCTCGAGGCATGAGCGGTGCTGCGCGCAAGCTGGTCAAAGCCGTCCTCTTCGACAAGGACGGCACCCTCGTCGACTTCAACGGCACCTGGCACGCGCTCTATGAAAAGCTGGCATTGGAAATAACCGGCGGTGATGTTCCACGCGCAGACCAACTTCTTGTCATCGGCGGGTTTGATCCGGCAACAGGTTCCTTCATTGCAGGTTCGGAGTTGGCCGCGGGCACGACCCCGGGAATTGTCCGGCTCTGGTTGCCTGAGGCTGACGAGGCGGACTTCCTCAGATGGTGTGCGCGGCTGGACCACGCCTTTGTCGAAGAAGGGCCAGTTGCCGCAGTTCCAATTGCAGGCCTTGAAGACACGGTCAAAATACTGCATGCCGCCGGGATCATTTTAGCCGTTGTGACCAATGATCTTGAAGAAGCGGCCGAAAACACGATGAAACGTTTTGGTCTGCGATCCTATTTCGCCGCGATCCTGGGTTACGATTCAGTCATCGACCCGAAACCAGCAGCTGGTCCAGTCCTGAAATTCTGTGACATCACAGGAATTGCGCCGCACGAGGTGCTCGTCATTGGCGACAACAGACACGACATCGAAATGGCCCGCAACGCAGGAGCAGCTTATGCAATCGGCGTCCTGAGCGGCACCGGCACAAGTGCGGTTCTGTCCTGCGATGCTGATGCTGTACTCAACTCAATCGCCGATTTGCCCGAGTGGCTTGGCTTGCGTTGATTTCCGCTTCTAGAGCGTGATGTTATTGGCTGGAATCATTGTATCGGGTTCTTTCGCGCCAATACCGGCGAAAACTCCCTCGGACGCATTTCAATGCGCCCATCGGGACTTTCCTTGGTCTTGACGCAAAATCCCTCCGATACAATTGCTTCCGCTCAAAAACATCCCGCTCTAAGCCACAGGCGGATTGTCGCGCAATTCCCGCCGCAAGATCTTGCCGACATTGCTCTTTGGCAAGTCCTTGGTGAAAATCACAAACTTTGGCCGCTTGTAATTGGTCAGCTGTTCCTTGCAGAAGTCTCGCACCTCCTCTTCGCTTAAGGCCGGATCCTTCTTGACCACGTAGAGCTTAACCGTTTCACCAGAGTGTTCATCCGGCGCGCCAACAGCTGCGCATTCCAACACGCCCGGCATCTTCATCACCACGTCTTCAATTTCGTTCGGATAGACGTTGAAGCCGGAGACCAGGATCATATCCTTCTTGCGGTCGACGATTTTGGTATAGCCGTTTTCGTCCATGAACCCCATGTCGCCGGATTTGAAATAGCCATCGGCTGACATGACCTTGGCCGTTTCATCCGGGCGGTTCCAGTAACCGGCCATGACCTGCGGCCCGCGGATGCAGATTTCGCCAACTTCGCCTCGCGGCAAATCCTTGCCGTCATCATCGCGGATGGCAAAATCAGTCGACGGCAGTGGCAGACCAATGGTGCCGGTATAGACCGGAAGATCAAAACGGTTGGCGCTGGCTACCGGCGAAGTTTCAGACAAGCCGTATCCTTCATGGATGGCGCAGCCGGTCAGCTTTTGCCAACGCTCCGCCACCGCGCTTTGCACTGCCATGCCGCCGCCCAATGTCAGCAGCATCGGCTTGAAGTCGAGCTTGGTGAAAGCCTCATTGTTCAAAAGCGCATTGAACAACGTGTTGAGGGCCGGGAAAATGTGCAGCTTCTCATGGGAAATCAATTTTACGAAAGCGGGAATGTCACGCGGGTTGGGGATCAGCACGTTTTTGCCGCCAAGGTCCATGCCCATCATCATGCAGACCGTCAGCGCGAAAATATGGTAAAGCGGCAGCGCACAGATAAACGTCAGATCTTCCGGCATTCCACGATTGTCGAACACCGGTTTGAGCCAGGCGGAGTTTTGCGCGATGTTGGCGAGAATGTTTGCATTGGTCAGGGTTGCGCCCTTGGAAACGCCCGTCGTTCCGCCGGTGTACTGCAAGAACGCGACATCGCCTTGGCCGACCGAAGCGGCTTGAAGCGACTTGCCTCGGCCCTCCGCCAGCGCCGCCTTGAACTTGACATGGCCAGGCAAATCAAACGCCGGCACCATCTTCTTGACCTTGCGGACAACCAGATTGACGATCAGCCCCTTGAGGCCCAGCATGTCGCCCATCGAGGCGACAATCACATGTTTTATATCGGTCTTCGCGATCACCGCCTGCAAAGTCGTGGCGAAGTTTTCGATGATGATGATCGCCTCGGCGCCCGAATCCTTTAACTGATGCTCAAGCTCGCGCGGCGTATAAAGCGGGTTGACGTTGACGACCGTGTACCCGGCGCGAAGAACACCGAGAATCGACACCGGATACTGCAAAATGTTTGGCATCATCAACGCAACGCGCGCGCCCTTTGCCAAGCCCTTGGATTGCAGGTAGGCGCCGATGGCCGCAGACTCGCGTTCGACATCTGCGTAGCTGATCGTCTTGCCCATCAGCGAAAAGGCGGGCTTTGGACCGTTGCGTTTGCATGAATCGAGCAACAGATCGGCAATCGAGTTGAACCGGAACGGCGCGATATCCTGCGGCACATTCGGATTGTAGCTCTTCAGCCAGCTTTTGAAGGTCTGGCCAGCTTCATGTGTGGTTGCCTGAGACATGGTCACGTTTCCTCCCGAGACAGCGTGATAGTCCCGAATGTGGACTGTTGCCGCAGCAATCTCAAGTGGAGTTTTGTGTCAATCATGAGCCTATATCCGGCTGACCATGCGGTAACTTTGCCGCAAATACATTTGTGCAAAGGTGACCGGCCTGCCAACGAGCCAAGTCGTGCGTTCGGCAACAAAAACCGGTTCGCCCTTTTTGACCGCAAGAAGGCTAGCGAGTTCCGTATCGGCAGCCGCCGCCTGAAAGGCGAATTCGGCGTCGGTAAACGGCACGGCGCGCACCAGCCACTCATTCGGATTGGTGTCGATAAAGGATTCGCTCTCAGCTTCCGGTACCGCGTCGATATTGATCCAGCGATCCTCGAATTGGAACGGCTCGCGATCTGCAAGATGCAGACAGCGCAGATGAACCATGCGCGCTTTTTCCGGCAGCGAAAGCCTCGATGATAGCCACTTTGGCGCTTGAACGATTTTCTTCGTCAATCGCTGATAACCATAAGCCGCACCCGTGGCTTCGATCTCGGCCCGGACCAGCGGGATCTCTAGCCGCGCTTGCCGGACTGGCGACAAGGCGACCCGCGTGCCCGCCTTGCGCTTGCGCACGATTACCCCTTCATCCATCAGCTCAAGCATCGCGCGGTTGACTGTGCCGCGCGCTACGCCGAATTCTTCCGCCAGCTCCACTTCACCCGGGATTGCATGGCCCGGTGGCCAAGTGCGCGCACGGATGCGGGCAAGCAAAGCCTCCTTCACGTCGCGGTATCCTGTTTTACCCGTATCGCTCATGCCTGATCATTGCTCCCAGGCCTGCCGGCCTGTAAGTTTGAAACCACAGGATGGAGCCCGCACAAAGTGAAAATCATCCGCTTTGCAGATCTCGCTGCAGTTCCGTGGAAAAACGGCGGCGGGGTCACCCGCGAAATTGCGCGATTGGATATCGACGGCGCGATGTGCTGGCGGCTCAGCATTGCTGACGTTGCAAGCGAGGGCCCGTTTTCCAAATTTGCAGGCATGCAACGCATACTGACCGTCATCGAAGGCGCAAGCATGCAGCTTGAGCGAGATGATGGCGGCACACTTATCGCGGACATATTGGTGCCCGTTCGATTCACTGGCGATGAGGCCGTCAATGGACTGCTTCCGCACGGTCCTTGCCGTGATTTCAATGTAATCTGGAATCCGTTCGTCGTAGCCGCGACTGTGCAAATTGCAGGCAGTGATACGCCTCCGATTTTTGATGCATCCGGCGATGTGTATTGCGGCCTGTTGTGCGTTTCCAAATCTCTCGAATTGAGTGGACTTGCCAATCTCACGTTCGCAGATTTTGTCGCCCTCGACAGCAGCGACGCGCCCATATCCATCGTCGATGGCACTGCACTTTTGGTCCGCATCAGCGCCGCCTCAAAACCGTGACTGCAAGCTATGCATGGTTGCGCGATAAGCATTGGCAACTGCATCACGCGCCACATGCCGCCTGTCTTTGACACAGTGCCGGCCTGCTGACCAAAGGTCGGAGACAACGCCATCCGGTGCCGCGAAAATGTAGCCGTCGAGCAATTGATCGACTGCAAGACCACACAATGCCGGATGCTCATTATCAAGCGCCATGAGGTCCGCCCACTTTCCCGTCTTGATCGCTCCGCTGTCACGTCCCAATGCCTGCGCCCCGCCGATAAGCGCCCGGCGATAGAGGCTCATCCCGGTAGAGCCTTCGCCATCGATCATCACATTGCGTTCGCGATGTCTGAGCCGCTGGCTGTACTCCAATGTTGCCAGTTCGAGCGGCGCAGAAATGCGGACATTGGAATCTGATCCAATACCCAATTTGCCCCCGCCAGCTATCCAGTCCCGCCCGTTGAATATCCCGTCGCCAAGATTGGCTTCGGTAACCGGGCAGAGGCCTGCCACTGCACCCGTCTTGGCCGCATTGCGGGTTTCCGCTTCGCTCATGTGCGTTGCATGGATCAGGCACCAGTTCGGGCCGATAGTCGCGTTTGCCAGCAGCCATTCAACTGGTCGGGCGCCGAGCCAGGCTTCGATGTCTTCGATCTCTTTGGTTTGCTCGGCAATGTGGATGTGAAGTGGCAAGTCTCCGAAAGCGTTCACAGCTTGCTGAAGAATTTCGGGATTGACCGCCCGCAGCGAGTGCGGCGCGCAGCCTGCCAAGGAATCCTGCGGCATTGTCTTTGCGGCGGTAACTACGGCGGCATGAAGTTTTTCATACGAACTGAAGTTGTTGCCAAAACGCAATTGTCCGCCCGCAAGCGGCGTCTCACCTGCTCCGCCAAAAGTATAGAGCACCGGCAGGTGGGTGATGCCAATGCCCGTTTGAACCGCAGCAGCGAATATGCGCGCCGAGAGTTCTGCCGGGTCTGCATAAGGCACTCCGCCCGGCTGATGGTGGACATAGTGAAACTCGGCAACGGCGGCAAAGCCGCTTTCCTGCATCTCGACAAAGGCCATCGCGGCAATCGCCTCAATGTCCTGCGGCGTCAAGTGATCAATAAACCGGTACATCATCTCGCGCCATGTCCAGAAACTGTCACGCGATGCGCCGCGCGTTTCGGTCATGCCCGCCATGCCGCGCTGGAATGTGTGCGAATGAAGATTTGACAGCGCCGGCAGCAAGTTCGGAACGTGTATGTCATCACGGTGGGGCGTTGACCCTGCCACAACAGAAGCAATCCGCCCATACTCGATAGTGACAGCTACATCCTTGCGCCAGCCTTCGGGAAGCAACGCATGACGCCCAAAAATCCTCATTGACACGTTCCTATATGTCTAGACATAATATGGGTATTGCCATACAGAACCGCTGTCAATCCGGACCGATCCATGGCCACGCCAAACCTTATCCTGACCAATGCCACGCTTGCGACCATGCAGGCGGGGTCCGCCTATGGTTTGATTGAGGATGGGACGATCGCAATTTCGGGCGGCAGGATTGCATGGGCGGGGAAAGCGGTGGATGTCCCGGCTGACTATTCCGCTTTCACTCCGTATGACCTGGAAGGCCGTCTGGTCACGCCCGGATTGATTGATTGCCACACGCATGTCGTCTTTGGCGGCAACCGCGCCCGCGAATTTGAAATGCGCCTGAATGGCGCAACTTATGAGGACATCGCCCGGGCCGGCGGCGGCATTTTGTCTACGGTCAGCGCCACGCGCGCGTCCTCCGAAGATCAATTGCTCATTGAAGCACTGGCGCGCGTTGACGCCATGCTGGGCGCAGGCGTCACCATACTGGAAATCAAGTCCGGCTATGGCCTGACAATTGATGCGGAGCTGGTCATGCTGCGTGTCGCGCGGCGTATTGGAAAAGTCCGTCCTGTAGGGGTGCTGACCACATTCCTCGCCGCGCATGCGATCCCTCCAGAGTACCGGGGCAGGGCAGACGCGTACCTCGATGAAGTCTGTTTGCCTGCACTTGATGAGGCGCATGATAGCAGGCTTGTGGATGCTGTGGATGGCTTCTGCGAAGGCATCGCATTTTCGCCTGCACAGATCGAGCGCCTTTTTGCCAAAGCCAAATCACTTGGCTTGCCGGTCAAGCTCCACGCCGAGCAATTGTCCGACCTCGGCGGCGCTGCTCTGGCAGCAAGCCACGGCGCGTTGTCCTGCGATCACCTTGAGTATCTTGGCGCCGATGGTGTCCAAGCCATGGCGAAATCCGGTTCGGTCGCGGTCATGCTGCCGGGCGCGTTTTACACATTGCGGGAAAAGCAGTTGCCGCCGGTCGAAGCGTTGCGTGCCGCAGGCGTGCCAATGGCTGTCGCTACCGATTGCAATCCCGGCTCTTCGCCGATGACCTCGCTGCTGCTGGCCATGAACATGGCCTGCACCCTGTTCCGTATGACGCCTGAAGAAGCCCTGGCAGGCGTCACCCGCAATGCGGCCAAAGCGCTTGGACTCAACGACACCGGCGTGATCGTAACTGGCAATCGCGCCGATCTCGCTGTCTGGAATGCATCCCACCCTGCCGAGCTGCCTTACAACATCGGCTTCAACCCCATTTATAGACGCATGTACAAAGGTGAGTGGCAATGACCGTCGCGCTCGTCCCCGGTTCCGTCAGCATCGGCATGCTGGCACATCTCTATTGGAATGACTTCCCATCTTGGCTCCACGCCTCGGCAAAGCCCGGAATTGAAAATGCCGCACGGATTGTCGCCAAAGCATCAGCCGGTGGCGCAGCCGTCTACGGCGTCAACACTGGCTTCGGCAAGCTTGCCTCGATCAAGATAGCCGCAAAAGACACTGCGACTCTCCAGCGCAATTTGATCCTGTCGCATTGCTCCGGCGTTGGCGAGCCGATCCCCGCGCGCATTGCCCGCCTGATGATGACGCTCAAACTCATCTCGCTCGGACGTGGCGCTTCGGGCGTTCGCTGGGAGATCATTGGACTCATTCAGGACATGCTTGAAAAAGGCGTGACACCAATCGTGCCGGCCCAAGGATCCGTCGGCGCGTCCGGCGACCTTGCTCCGCTCGCCCACATGGCAGCTGTGATGATCGGCGAAGGCGAAGCCGAATTCAAAGGCAAGCGCATGGCGGGTGGCGATGCCCTCAAAGCGGCTGGCCTTAAGCCGGTCGTGCTCGGCCCCAAGGAGGGCCTTGCGCTGATCAATGGCACCCAGTTCTCCACCGCGTTTGCGTTGGCTGGCTTGTTTGAGGCATGGCGCGCCGCGCAAGCGGCGCTTGTTACCTCGTGCCTTTCTACAGATGCCATCATGGGATCGACCGCGCCGCTGGAACCGGAGATCCATGCCTTGCGCGGGCATATCGGCCAGATCGATGCCGCAGCTGCCATGCGCGCTCTGCTGGCCAACTCTGAAATCCGCGAAAGCCACCGCGAGGGTGATACCCGCGTGCAGGATCCATACTGCATCCGTTGCCAGCCGCAAGTGACGGGCGCGGCGATGGACCTGTTGCGGCAGGTTGCGCATACGCTGGAAACCGAGGCCAATGCTGCAACCGACAATCCGCTTGTGCTGACCGGCGCAGGCTTGATCGTTTCCGGCGGCAATTTCCATGCTGAGCCGGTGGCTTTCGCCGCCGACATCACGGCGCTCGCCATCGCCGAGATTGGCGCCATCGCCCAGCGGCGCATCGCGCTGATGGTCGACCCGACACTCTCTTTCGATCTGCCGCCATTCCTCACAGCAGAGCCTGGCCTCAACTCCGGCTACATGATCGCCGAAGTCACCTCCGCCGCACTGATGAGTGAGAACAAGCATCTGGCCAACCCGTGCTCGACGGACTCGACACCGACTTCGGCCAATCAGGAAGACCATGTCTCGATGGCCGCCCACGGCGCGCGCCGGCTGATGCGGATGGTGGAAAATCTGGATCGAATTTTGGGCATCGAACTTTTGTGTGCTGCGCAAGGCATTTATTTTCGCAGCCCCCTTAAAACCAGTCCGGCGTTGCAATCTGTCATCGCGCGCTTGCGAAAGGATGTGAGCGTGCTTGGCCAGGATCGGTATCTCGCCCCGGAACTGGAAGCCGCATCGGTTCTCGTGCGCTCAGGTGAAATCCAGAAGGCGGCAGGCGTTGCCCTGCCGCAGCTTTCGGCATGACACCCTTGGCCGTCGAAAGGGGCAATGGCCCGGTCATCCTTGGCCAGCCGCATGGCGGCACTTTTGTGCCCGAAGAAATCGCCGCAACATTCAACGACAACGGCCGCAAACTGGCCGATACTGACTGGCATATTTGGCGCCTTTACGATGGCCTGTGCGACGGCGCGACTGTCGTGCGCGCAAACTTCCATCGCTATGTCATCGACGCCAACCGCGACCCGGAAGGCCAGTCGCTTTATCCCGGACAAAACACCACCGGCCTTTGTCCGCTGACCGACTTTGACAGCGAGCCGATTTATCAGCCCGGCATGGAGCCGGACGAGTCCGAAATCGCCCGCCGGATTGTGGATTGGCATCGCCCCTATCACAAGGCGCTCGAGGCCGAGATTGACCGTGTCAAAGCTCTTCACGGCCATGCGATCGTCTTCGACTGCCATTCGATCCGCTCGCGCATTCCGTTTCTGTTCGATGGCGACCTCCCAGATTTCAACATCGGCACCAACGATGGCACGACGTGTGATTCCTCTATCGAACGTGTCGCGCTGGACATCTGCAGCCGGGCCAAGGGTTTCACTCATGTGTTGAATGGCCGCTTCAAAGGTGGCTGGACAACGAGGCATTATGGCCGCCCGCAAGATGGCGTCCATGCCATCCAGATGGAGATCGCCCAGCGGCAATATATGGACGAGTTTGCGCCGTGGAATTGGCGGGATGAAAGGGCAAGCAAAACCCGCTTGGTTCTCAAATCCCTCTTCATCGGACTCAATGCATTCGCCCCGCAGCTTTCAGGAGCAAGATCATGACCAATCCCCGCCACAACATGCGCGACGTCTACCCGCCGACGGGAACGGAAATCTCCGCCAAAAGCTGGCTGACCGAAGCGCCGCTCAGGATGCTGATGAACAATCTTCATCCGGACGTCGCCGAGAACCCGCATGAACTGGTCGTCTATGGCGGCATAGGCCGGGCGGCCCGGACCTGGGAGGACTTCGATCGTATCTGTGCTGGCCTTCGCGATCTGGAAGCCGACGAGACCTTGATTGTTCAGTCCGGCAAACCCATCGCCATCATCCGGACCCACGAAGATGCGCCGCGCGTTTTGATCGCCAATTCCAATCTTGTGCCGCACTGGGCGACCTGGGACCATTTCAACGAGCTCGATAAGAAGGGCCTGATGATGTACGGCCAGATGACAGCCGGATCGTGGATCTACATCGGCACGCAGGGCATCGTTCAAGGAACTTACGAGACCTTCGCCGAAGCCGGACGCCAGCATTACAATGGCGACCTCAAGGGCAAGTGGATATTGACCGGCGGCCTTGGCGGCATGGGCGGGGCGCAGCCGCTGGCGGCGGTGTTTGCCGGCGCTTGCTGCCTTGCTGTCGAGTGCGACGAGACCCGCATCGATTTCCGCATCCGCACACGCTACGTTGATGCCAAGGCAAAAACGCTGGATGAAGCGCTGGCGCTGATCGACGAATGGACTGCCAAGGGCGAGGCCAAATCTGTCGGACTGCTCGGCAATGCGGCAGACGTTTTCCCGGAACTGGTCCGGCGCATGAAGGCTGGCGGACATCGTCCGGATATTGTGACTGACCAGACTTCCGCCCATGATCCGCTGCATGGTTATCTGCCGATTGGATGGTCGGTTGCCGAATGGCGCGAGAAGCAGGAAAGCGATCCGAAGGCTGTTGAGAAAGCCGCCCGCGCTTCGATGAAACAACATGTTTCTGCGATGGTCGATTTCTGGAATGCCGGCGTGCCGACACTTGATTATGGCAACAATATTCGTCAGGTCGCAAAGGATGAAGGTCTTGAGAATGCGTTTGCATTTCCGGGTTTCGTTCCGGCCTACATTCGCCCGTTGTTCTGCAAGGGGATTGGACCGTTCCGCTGGGTAGCTTTGTCCGGAGATCCGGAAGACATTCATAAAACCGATGCCGCGATGAAAAAACTCTTCCCGGAAAACCATCACCTTCATCGCTGGCTGGACATGGCCAGCGAGCGGATTGCATTCCAGGGCTTGCCCGCCCGCATTTGCTGGATTGGTTTGGGTGACCGGCACCGTGCTGGATTGATGTTCAACGAGATGGTGAAATCCGGCGAACTCAAAGCCCCGATCGTCATTGGCCGCGATCATCTGGACTCCGGGTCGGTCGCTTCTCCGAACCGTGAAACTGAAGCCATGAAAGACGGATCGGATGCTGTTTCCGACTGGCCGTTGCTCAATGCTTTGGTCAACACTGCTTCGGGCGCGACCTGGGTTTCGCTGCACCATGGCGGCGGGGTCGGGATGGGATTTTCCCAGCACGCGGGTGTCGTCATTGTTGCCGACGGGACCGATGCCGCAGCCAAACGGCTGGAGCGTGTCTTATGGAATGATCCGGCATCGGGTGTCTGGCGGCATGCCGATGCGGGATATGAGATTGCGATTGA
>JBAVTG010000100.1:0-2305 GCA_049696015.1 Rhizobiaceae bacterium
ACATGGGCTGGGACCCGGCCATCGTCAACGTCAACGGCGGCGCTATCGCCATTGGCCATCCGGTCGGCGCGTCTGGGGCGCGCATTCTCAACACGCTGCTTTATGAACTGAAGCGCCGCGGCGGCAAGAAAGGCCTTGCCACGCTCTGTATCGGCGGCGGCATGGGCGTCGCGCTTTGTATTGAGGCTCTTTGATCAAAAAATTCAACCGGCCTCAAGCAGGGAGGCGAAAGGCCGGGTTCATCTTAAGATTTTTCATTCTGGGAGGAATATATGGCACGAACAGCATTGGTCACCGGCGGGTCACGGGGCATCGGCGCGGCAATTTCCGTGGCACTGAAGGCTGCAGGATATAAAGTTGCGGCAAGTTATGCCGGCAATGACGCCGCTGCAGCCGCATTCACGTCCGAAACGGGCATTCCAGCCTATAAATGGGATGTGGCCGATTACGCCGCATGTGCCGCAGGCATCTCGCAGGTCGAAGCCGATCTCGGCTCCGTCGATGTTCTGGTCAACAATGCCGGCATCACCAAGGACGCCATGTTCCACAAGATGACACCTGACCAGTGGAATGGCGTGATCAACACCAACCTCACCGGCCTGTTCAATATGACCCATCCGGTCTGGACCGGCATGCGCGACCGCAAGTTCGGCCGCGTCATCAATATCTCGTCGGTCAACGGCCAGAAGGGCCAGATGGGCCAGGTCAACTATTCGGCATCCAAGGCCGGTGACATCGGCTTCACCCGTGCGCTGGCGCAGGAAGGCGCCAAGGCGGGCATCACCGTCAACGCGATCTGCCCGGGCTATATCGGCACGGATATGGTCAAAGCCATCGACGAAAAGGTGCTGAACGAGCGCATCATCCCGCAAATTCCCGTTGGCCGTCTCGGCACGCCGGAAGAAATCGCCCGCTGTGTGGTGTTTCTGGCCTCCGATGACGCAGGCTTCATCACCGGGTCGACGATTTCAGCCAATGGCGGGCAGTTTTTCAGCTGAGATTTGAAATAGACCCAAACCCTCCCTGCTCCGGCGGGAGGGCTTTTCATTTTCCGAAAACGAAGTGTTCGAAATTCAACCCATTGCTGCAAGCATAAATGACGCTAATGTTTGACCTGTCAGCCGGAGACAGGTTCATGAAACTGGCCAGCCTTGCCGCAGTTTTCCTTTTGTCCAGCGCTTGGCCGGTGCTTGCCGACTCGCTCGACGGCGACTGGTGCAACAAAGACGGCGCGCACCTGCGCATTGAAGGGCCGCAAATCGAGCTGGCGCCGGGGGTAACTGTCGTGGGGAAATACGCCCGCCACCAGTTCAGCTACATCGCCCCGCCGGGCGACCAGGAAGCGGGCGCTGAAATCCTGTTTGTCCAAAGGTCCGAAGAGGAAATGCGCCGGGTGCGCGACCCCCAGGCGATGCCCGAGCATGAGGACATTTGGCGGCGGTGTCAGACCATCAGCCGCGTGCCGTTCAGGCACAGCTTAAAGTTTGCCAGCGCAAATTCTTAACGCTTTTACCGCAAACCGGATTTTGCCGCGCGCGTTTGCGCTTGCCCCGTCGTGCCAAGCTCTTGACGGACCCACTATATCTTGTGCGAACAGACGAACAACGAATCAAAACTTCTGATTCGTCGCCGATTCGTTCCTGCTTTGGCCGCTTGTTTAACGCGAACAGCCCCAAGCATGCCATCGCGCTTGACAAGTTGGTAACCTGTCTTTCCAAAACTTTAATGAATTCAATAAATTGCAATCAAATCCTTAATCGGCTCCCAATGACTGCGCCCAAACCTTAACGACGCTGGCCCGCCTCCATGCTGTTCACGCGGATCTGTATTCCCGCCTATGTCACGCAATAAAGACAACCACTACATCTAGCGGTGAACGAAACGGGAAATGTGCACCGGAAGTGATTCGTCGCTGATTCGTTCCCAGCCCGTTCCAAACCTTAACAGGGTCAGCAAACCTGACCTTTTTCGGTCAAGTCCCGCCATTCAAAACAACTTGTTGGCCATTGCGGAGGCTTCCGGTAAAACGCTTGGACAAAACACGCCGGAGGCATCGATGAACCTTATCTTCCGCATGTTCCTGACGCTGTTTTTCGCCAAGCGCGCTTCACGTCTCATGCCGCTCGACATGGCGCACAAACCCATGCGCGTGTTGCCCAACGATCTGGATGTGCAAATGCACATGAACAACGGCCGCTTCCTGTCGATCATGGATTTGGGCCGGCTTGATCTGATTGTCCGGCTGGGTTTTTGGAAAGTGGCGCGCGAGCGCGGCTGGTATCCTGTCGTCGGCAGCGTCAAGTTT
>JBAVTG010000101.1:0-2182 GCA_049696015.1 Rhizobiaceae bacterium
ATCGAAGCTCCTATGTATGAACCATGTTGCAAAATGCAAACATCGCAGGCCAAACGCAACTTTGCATTTGCACATCATGCTGGTATGAGCGGGCCGGTTTCGTGGGACAAAGGACCAACCCGTGAGCAAGCGCACCGCCAGCATCAGCCGTTCCACCAAGGAAACGGCTATCGAAGTCACCGTCAATCTGGACGGCACAGGCACATATGATGTGAAAACCGGCATTGGCTTTTTCGATCATATGCTGGAGCAGCTCTCGCGCCATTCGCTGATCGATATCACCGTGCGCGCCAAGGGTGATCTGCACATTGATGATCATCACACGGCCGAAGACACTGGCATTGCGCTTGGTCAGGCGATCAGCAAGGCGCTCGGCGAACGGCGCGGCATCAACCGTTATGCGTCGATCGACCTTGCCATGGACGGCACGCTGACCAAAGCCGCAGTTGATGTTTCCGGCAGGCCATTCCTCGTCTGGCATGTGGCCTTCACCGCGCCGAAAATCGGCACATTTGACACCGAACTGGTGCGCGAATTTTTCCAGGCGCTGGCGCAGAATTCCGGCATGACGCTGCACGTGTTGAATCACTATTTCGACAACAATCACCATCTGGCCGAAACCTGTTTCAAAGCAGTGGCGCGCGCGCTGCGCACCGCCATTGAAACCGACCCGCGCCAGAAAGATGTTGTTCCTTCCACCAAGGGCACGCTGATCGCGTGAACACAAGATGACGCGATACATCGTCATGAATGAGCGCGCTGAAGCGTCCGGCGAAACAATCCGCTTCGTCCGGGACGGCTTCCATGCGTTTGCCTTTGTTCTGCCGGTTGTCTGGTTGTTGTGGAACCGTCTCTGGCTTGAGGCCGCGCTTGCATTTGCCGCGATGGGTATTTGTGCCGCTGCGACAAATGCTTTTATCCCAGATGCTCTGCCCGCTATGTCGGCCATGTTCAAACTCGCTATCGGATTGCTGGTTGCGCTTGAAGGGCCAGCTTGGCTCGTCGCCGATTTGGAACGCCAGGGGCTTGTGGCGAGAGATGTTGTCATTGGGCGTTCCTTGCATGAGGCCGAAGAGATTGTCGCCAGCAAGATGAACGCAGTTGCAAAACCCGCACCCGCCGCGTCCGGTTCCTTCCGGCCTGTTTCGCAGACAAGCCTCATCCCGCTGGCAGGGGTATAGGCATGCGTGTCGCTATCATCGACTATGGTTCGGGCAATCTGCGATCGGCCGCCAAGGCATTTGAGCGTGCCGCGCGGGAATCCGGCATCAGCGCCGAGATCATCCTCACCGACAAGGCGGAAACTGTCGCCGCCGCAGATCGTATCATCCTGCCCGGCGTTGGCGCCTATGCCGATTGCAAGGCTGGCCTTGCCCATGTGCCCGGCATGATCGACGCCCTGCGCGAGGCGGTCGAGAGGAAAGCCCGCCCGTTTCTTGGCATTTGCGTTGGCATGCAGTTGATGTCCACGCGCGGCCTTGAAAAGACCATCACTGAAGGCCTTGATTGGATCCGTGGCGACGTCATCGAGATGACGCCATCGGATCCGACGTTGAAAATCCCGCAGATCGGCTGGAACACGATTGACCTGAAAAAAACGCACCCGCTGTTTGACGGCATCAAGACGGGCGAGGGTGGACTGCACGCCTATTTCGTCCATTCCTATCATCTTGCCGCGTCCAATCCGGACGATGTGCTGGCCGTCACCGAATATGGCGGCGCGATGACGGCGGCAGTGGCGAAAGACAATATGGCCGGCACGCAATTCCATCCGGAAAAGAGCCAGAAGCTTGGCCTGGCTCTCATCGCAAATTTCCTCAGGTGGAAGCCGTGATCCTGTTCCCCGCAATCGACCTGAAAGACGGCCAGTGCGTGCGCCTGAGGCTTGGCGAGATGGCGAGCGCAACTGTGTACAACGAGAACCCGGCGGCGCAGGCCTTGGCTTTCGAGCAACAGGGTTTTCAATGGCTGCATGTGGTCGATCTCAACGGTGCGTTTGAAGGCCAGTCGGTCAATGGCGCTGCAGTGGAAGCAATCCTCAAGGCGACCAAAAACCCGGTGCAGCTTGGCGGCGGCATCCGCACCCTTGCCCATATTGAAGGCTGGCTCGACAAGGGTCTTGCCCGCGTTATCCTTGGCACCATCGCCGTGCGTGATCCGGACCTCGTGAAAGAAGCCTGCC
>JBAVTG010000102.1:0-10342 GCA_049696015.1 Rhizobiaceae bacterium
GCGTTGTCACTCGGCCGAGCAATTGCACCTGACCCAGCGGGCCGCTGCCCTTGTCGTCGTCAAAGTAGAAGTCGTTGAAATGGAGGGTCTTTTGGTAGATCGAATCATTGACTGTGCGCGGATCGATAGCCAGCATGAATGTGGCATTGTGGTTCATGAAATTGCGCCCGACCTGATCGGAGCTGTTGGCAAGCCCGGCCGGGTTTTTGCCATTGGCCGATTTCATCAACAGTATCGAGGACCGCACGGCCCCGGCTGACAGCACGGTCAGTTTCGGCGACAGCCGCTTTACTTCGCCTTTGTTGCGATAGACGATTGCACTGATGCGGTTGGTATCATCGGTTTCAAGGCGCAAGACCTGCGACTTGGTTTGCAGCGTGATGTTCGGGTCTTTGAGCGCAGCGGCCAAGCCACAGCTTTCCGCATCCATCTTTCCGGTCAGCGTATCTGGATAAGCATCAAACGGCGTCTTGGCGCGGGCGAGCCAGCGGTCGATGTCCACGCCAAGCGGCAGGCTGGCAGGAGACAGACCCGCTTTCTTCAAACGCTCCCGTACCAGTGCAATTGCAGGCTCATCCGGCACTGGCGTGTGCGGATAGGCAACCGAATGGTACGGCTCTGTCAGGTCTTCAGCCGTCGTGCCGCGCACTTGATAGAGCTGCTCGGCCTTGGAGTACCAGGGCTCGAGCTCCTCATATGCAAAAGGCCAGGCAGGCGAGATGCCGCCATCGGCAAATGCCAGTTCGGCAAAGTCTTCCTTTCGATAACGGAACAGCACCGCGCCATAAAATTTCGTATTGCCGCCAACCACATGATAGTTTCCCGGGTTAAATTTCCGGCCATCCTTGTCGAGCCACATCTCCTTTGGCCGAAAGAAGCCGCGCCGAAAGATCGCCCGCGCATCGCGTGTTTCCGGCGTATCAAGAAGGCGTTCGCCCATTTCAAGGATGAGCACCCTTGCGCCTGAGCCAACAAGACCGGCCGCAAGCGTCGCGCCGCCCATGCCGGAGCCGATGATGACAATGTCGGGCGATTTTTCCATCGCGGTCAGACCGGCTTGACCCAAGGCGCACGCGTACGGCCAATCCGCATCGTCAGCGTCTTCACCTCAAGGAATTCATCAAGCCCGAACCGGCCAAGTTCGCGGCCCGAACCGCTTTGCTTGAAACCGCCGAACGGCATTTCCGGATAGCCATCCATCCACGTGTTGGTCCAAATCGTGCCAGCCCGCACGTGACGCGCGAAGGTCAGACATGTGTGGACATTCTCGCTCCAAACACCCGCTGACAGGCCGTAGGACGCATCATTGGCAAGCGCAATCGCTTCGTCCAGTGTCTTGAAGGTCATCACCGATAGCACTGGCCCGAAAACCTCTTCGCGGGCAATCGCCATGTCCGGCAAAACGTCGGAGACAACAGTGGGCTGGTAAAACTGGCCGGTGAGCCCGGGCACGGAAAACCCTTCGCCGCCGAACCGCACTCGCGCACCAGCATCCACGGCATCCCGGACATAGCCGTCGATCTTGGCGTGGTGCGCTGCCGAAATAATGGAGCCGACTTGCGTCTTCGGATCGAGCGGATCGCCGAATGGCACCAATGCGGAGAGTGCGACCACCTTCTTGATAAAGGCCTCGGCAATGCTCTCGTGAACGATGATGCGGCTGCCGGAATTGCAGCATTCGCCTGCATTGAAGTAGGTGCCGAAGGTGACCGCGTCGGCAGCGCTCTCGAGATCAGCGTCCGGGAAAATGACCTGCGGATTTTTGCCGCCAAGTTCCAGCGCAACCTTCTTCAGTGTGGCGGAAGCCGCTGCCGCAATGCCCTTGCCGACCGCAGTCGAGCCTGTGAACGTCACCATATCCACATCCGGATGCGAGGCCATGATGGAGCCAACCGGCTGGCCATGGCCCAACACGATATTGACTACGCCGCTTGGGATGCCAGCCTCAACCATCAACTCGCCGAGCATCACAGTTGTCGTCGATGTCAACTCCGAAGGTTTGACAACGCAGGTACACCCCGCCGCGAGCGCGAATGGAAGCTTCTGCGAGAGGATCCAGAACGGGAAATTCCACGGCGTGATGATCGAGACCACGCCTGCAGGCTCTTTCAAAACCACGCCAAACATATCTTCGCCCAGCGTATTGTGGCTGTCGCCATGCAGCGTGCGGGCAAGCGAGGCCGCATAGCGCCAAAGATCTGCCGAGCCTTCAATCTCGCCCCGCGCCTGACTGATCGGCTTGCCGCTTTCCAATGTTTCCAGGATAGCGATCCGCCCTACATTCATTTCGATCAAGTCTGCCACCTTTAGGAGTAGCGTCGCTCTCGCTTTTCCAGATAACCGACTCCAGCGCCCGTCATCAAAAGCCTGACGTGCGGCGGCAATCGCGGCCTTGGTCTCCGCCTCGCCGCCAAGCGCAGATGTGCTGACGACCACGCCATGCGAAGGCGAGACGCGGTCAAATGTTTTGCCGCCAGCGCTGTCCTGCCACTTGCCATTGATGAGGTGACGGCCACAAAACGGCTGTTCAGGAAGAGCATGTTTGCTCGCGGGAATAATCGTAAACTGGTTCATCTCATTCTCCCGTGAAGACTGGTTTGCGCTTGGCGCGGAAGGCTGCGACACCTTCCTGTTTGTCAGCGCTGGCCGCGATCATGCCGCTGCCGAGCGCTTCGATCATCGCCGATGTGTCTTCTCCGACACCGGCATGGATCATGTATTTGGCAACTTCGGCAGCCAAAGGCGCGGTGTTTATGAGCATTTCGGCGATGTTTTCGGCGGCGCGGCGAGTGTCTGCAGAAACCTCCGCCACAAAGCCAAGCGCCAGCGCCCGCTCCGCCGAAATTCTGCGCCCGAACAGCGCCATTTCCTTGATGACCGGCTCCGGTAACAGCCGCGCCAGGCGCTGCGTGCCCGACCAGCCAGGCACAATGCCGACAGACGTTTCCGGCAGCGCGATCAATGCGTCAGGGGCCATCACGCGAATGTCGCAGCAAGCCGCCAGCTCCAGCCCGCCGCCAAAAGCGTTGCCCGAAAGCACCGCAATGGTCGGCTTGCCCATACGCGCAATGCGGTCAAAAACCCGATGGCCGCTGCGCACCCAATAGCGCGCAAATTCCTGAGGCGGATTATCGGCCCACGCATTGATGTCTGCGCCTGCGCAAAAGAACCGGTCGCCTGCCGCCGCCAAAAGAACACAGAGAATATTGCCATCCATCTCGATTTCGTCGCAAAGACGGCAAAGCTCGAGCAACATGTCCGGTGTCAACGCATTGAGTTTGCCTGGGTTATCGAGCGTAATCGTCGCAACACGGCCGACCACATTGAACAATATTCCGCTCATAGCGTCAGCCCCATTGGTTCTGGTTTCAAAAGTGATTTGGACATTTGTACTGCGTTTTCCGCCACCTTCACCCTGCCATGAGACGCATCCGCAATATCGCGCGCAGGATTGATGCCTGGCATGATTTCCGTTGCCACCAAACCTTGTTGTGTCAGACGGATCACGCAGCGCTCGGTGACATAAATGATGTCCTGCCCTTGTTCACGCGCCCGCTTGCCCGAGAACGTGACATGCTCGACCGCCTCGACCATTTTTGTGAATTTTCCCGGCTTGGCAACCGTCAACGCTTCGTCTGTGAGCGCGATGTCAGCGCCCGCTTCAAACCAGCCGGAGAAGACGATTTTCTTGGCATGGGCGGTGATGTCGACAAAGCCGCCGCAGCCGGCGGTCAGATAGGGCTTCTTTCCGAGCTTGGAGACGTTGACATTACCCTCAACATCCACTTCCAGAAATGACAGGAAGGCCATGTCAAACCCGCCGCCCTGAAAATAAGTGAACTGGCTGGGCGAGGGCATGAAAGCGTCGGCATTGGAAGCGCACCCAAAAGCGAAACCCGTGAGCGGCATGCCGCCGACAGCGCCTTGCTCAATGGCCCAGGTCACAGATTGCGCATGGCCTTCTTCGAGCAGGACGCGAGGGACCATGGCGGAAATTCCGAAACCGAGATTGGCAGTCTGACCCTTTTTCAGCTCCATGGCAGCGCGGCGCGCTATGATTTTTTCGACACCATGTTCGGCCAAATGGAAAGACTCCCAAGGCCGTATGACTTCGCCGGAGATTGCCGGATCGTAGAGCGTCTCGGTGGTTTGGCGCTGGTCCGGATCGACCACAATCAGATCAACAAGATGCCCCGGCACACGCACATCATGCGGGCGCAAGGTGCCGCGCGCAGTGATGCGTTTGACTTGCGCGATGACCAGGCCGCCATGATTGCGCACTGCAATGGCTTGATCAAGCCCGCCCAGATAAGCGCCCTCATGCTCATAGGTCAGGTTTCCATGCTCGTCAGCAGTCGTGGCGCGAAGGATGCAAACTTCAGGAATTATGTTGGGAAAATGCAGCCACGGCTCGCCATCCAATTCGACGCGGCTGACGATCGGCCGTGCCGCACCCTTGGCATTCATGGCGCAGCCTTCACGAACCGGATCAACGAATGTTTCCAAGCCGACTTTCGTAAAGACGCCGGGCCTTCGCGCGGCTGCATCCCGGTGCATGTCGAACAGAATACCGGACGGGACATTGTAGGCAGCGATCCGGTCCTCGACGATCATGCGCCAGATTTCCGGCATCGGCAGGTTCGACGGGCCGGACGGATAAGAGCCAGCGATCACTGTTGAGATCAGGCCGTCTTTGGCAATGTGATCAATGCCTTTGACGCCATACATGTCGCCAGCAGCGATTGGATGGATCATCGTCAAATTGCGCGGATGGCCCTGCGCATCAAAGCGCTCGCCGATAGCCGCGAGCATCTTGTCCGGACAGCCGAGCGCGGAAGACGACGAGACCGTCACGACCGCATTGTCGTTGATGCGGCCTGCAGCGTGTGAAAACGAGACGATTTTCCCCATCTCAAACCCCGTAGGAAACTTGAATGCACCAGTCAGTCCAAGAACGCGTTTTCGCCAAACGCCGAGACGGACCCTGACTTCGCGTTTTCGCAAAGCAGAACGCAAGTTCTCTTTCTTTGGAACGTTCCATATTGCTATTTTGGAACGATCCAAGCGTCAAGCTGGATTCGTCCGGCGAAATGAAATTTCTACGCCAGATGATTGGACAAAGTCCTGAATTGAGTAATGCAGTCCGAACTTTCCGCGATCATGGGCTGCCAGTAGAGTTGACAATCAGTCCGCCGGGCTTGTTGCTGACAACGCGGGTGACGCGTGCGGTGACCCACATGAGACCGCGCCCCTTCATTGGCTTGTTGACTTACATCGTGTTCATGCGTGGGGCATCAAAGCCGGTGAACCGCATATCGCGCACCAGAACCGGCTTAAAGCCAAATTCAGGATTGCGTGCGCGTTTGGCCACCGCGTTGCGGCGATGCCTGTTGCCAATGAACGAAGGGGCCGAAAGGCCTTTTCGGATGTAGTGGTCACAGGATCAGTGAATGCGGAAGGCTTGCGTTGGACGGGGTCCAAATCGATAAACCGATTCTTGAATATCGCCTGCGCCACCCGCTCCAGCCATCCATTCATTCATACTGACAAGCCGTTTGCATGATCAAAACCCCTAATCAATCAGCCAGACACCAGTTCAAGAAAAGAAATCTGTTTCGATATGACACGAATTCAACTAATGGTGGCGCAGACTGACTCGTCATTATTTCGGATATCATGCCAGAGCTGCGAAGCGTCTTTGCTGACAATTTGAAAAGCCTCGTTCGACAAGAAAAGTCGATCGCACACGTGTGCCGTGTTCTCTCGATCAACCGTCAGCAGTTTAATCGATACCTTTCGGCCGAGACGATTCCCAGCAAACGGAACATCGGCAAAATCGCGGACTATTTTGGTATCGAGCAAGGTGCGCTTTTCGTTCCGATGACCGAAAATGCAAGCGCCAAGGGAGAACCGGCGCCGGAGCCTTTGTTTGAAAGTCTGGGAGCTGCATTCAACGGCGAAACGAAACACTTACGCGACGGCCATTACTTCTTCTATATTCCCTATCCTGCGCCTATCCCACAGTGTCTGCGCGGGTTGTTGATTGTGAAACGCGAACTGTCGAGAACCCGATTCAGCAGCGTCCTGAATTTTCAGAGGAAGTACGATGCTGACTCCCCCCGAAACTGGACAAGGTTTTCCGGATTGGTTCGCGAGCGGGATGGCAAGCTGCTTTTTCTGGGAACTGTGCGCGGCGAGCCGGGTGACATCTTCATGATCAACGTCGCACCTGTATATGCAAGCAACCAAAAACTCTTTGCCGGACTCTCGACCTCTGCACGCGCAGGTGAGATATCGGCGCGCCGCATCGCCATTGAGGTTGTGCGCGATCATCGTAGCCTCCTCCAAATGGCCCGCCAGTGTGCGATGATTGATATGGCCTCTCCCGATATCGACCCGCGAATTCGCGCAGCAATTTCCTCCGAAAACGGGATTGGTTCTGCCATACTTCTGCCGCGGGAACACGTGCAGATCATCAGCGCCTGATCGCCTCAGGTAACTGTTGCCGCCATCTCGATGGCAAGCTGCAAATCGCGATGAACTTCCAATTTGGACAGTTGATCCATAACTTCGAGTGTGGCCATGGAAAGGAAGTACGCCACTTGCGTTAGCTTTAGTCCGTTAGATGTTTCAGTCGAATATTTCAGGAAATCCGAAGTGTAGTTCAAGAACGCGATTCTGCTGTCGATGTCACTCAGACAAGAATATATTTCTTTTCTAGGCAGAGGATTCATCGCTATTATTCCTTTTTGACTATATAGTCGTCAAACTGTTTATATTGGCAGACCTATTTCTTCGAAAATTTTCGCTTTCTTGAAAGTTGTAAATATTTTCTATCAATTGCTTCAATTGATAATACCCCCGTAAATGTGAGTGCATGGCGCCGACTCCCTTAATTCCGCTTAGAATGTCCCAACAACATTGATGAACGGTCCTTGATCGTCATAGGTCAAATCACGCAGGTCGTCTGAGAAGCGGCCAAAATTGTAGCCGGCTCCAACTTTCACATTATTGCCAAAGTGGCGGTAGACCGCTGCCAGCACACCCAAATCGACGGTGGATGCAGAAGGGGAAATCAAGGCCCTGCCTTCCAGCAAGGCGTCCCAATTGTGGACGATATGCAGGTCCGCGCGAAGGATTGCCAAGTGAGCCGATGTCGGCGTGAAGTCCTCTGTCAGACGGCTTGCCGAGACGTCACCGATACGGAAACCGTACTTTCCGCCTATGGTGAGATACTCATTCAGGTCATAGCTCGCATCGGCGCTGAATATGTGGCTGCGTTGTGCCGGGCCCAATATATTGCCGTTGACAGTCACCTGCTGCGGCCCGGGAAGGTCATACAGGAATGTGTATTTCAGCAGCATATTGAGCCGGTCATTTTCGACGGGACGGTAAGCATAGGCAAGGCTCGCCTCAACATAGTCGCCGTCCAACACCGACGATTGGTCAGAATTGGAAATGACCGCGTCGAGATTGGCGATGAACCGCCAGTTCTCATTGGTTTTCCAGCCAAGCGTTGCGGCGGTCAGATAGGTCTGACGGTCCCTCAAATGATCTTCGGAGCTTTCCAGACGGGCTTCGCCGCGCAACTTTGCGGAAAAATTCTCTTCATCCTGATAGCCGACCGAGGCCGATATCGCCTTGCGGTCAAAGTTCCCGTCCACCGGATCAATGACCGAGCCGAACTCAAAGCCGCCCTGCGCCGTCCACATCGCATCCGGTGTATAGGTCACGCCATAGGTGCTGGTCAGCGATCTGCGCCTGCCGAACATGTCATAATTGTTCTCGGCAAAACCTGTCAGCACATCACTGTACTTGCGCCTGGCGCCCGCCACGATCACGCCGCCGTCGTAGCCGTTCAGCGGCCTGCCGGTCTCCGTCCGGTCGGGATCCAGCCTGTATCCAAGATAATACTGGTCATCGGCCGTCGGTTCATAGGTGAGCGCAGCCAAACCGCCGGGCCCGGTTGTGCCATACGACACCTCACCGCTAACGCCTATTTTCTCGGTGAGCTTGGCTTCGCCGCCCACACCAATCCGGTCATTGCGCTCAAGCCCGCCGGACCGCGCGGCAGTGACTTGGCCAAACACATAAAGGGATCTGTCTTCATCCGGGCTGTAAGTCACTTGCGCGCCCACATCCGTCCGGCTGCCATTTTCCTTGGGCAACGCGAGAGGCGTTGACAGAGCCGTATGCTTGACGCCGATGCCGGCTTTCCAGCGGCTGTTCATCGCGAGCTCGATATCAGCGGCTGCATCCCTTTTGGACTTTCCGCTGGAGTCTTTGAAATCTTCATACTTGGCCGTGACCGTCGTCCGATCAGTCGGCTTGATCTCGGCGCTCAGGCCCCAAACCGTCTGATCGTGGACAATGTCTTCGTCCAGCGTTGAAAAGCCCGCCTGCTTCTTCTCGAAATGTGCGCCCACATTGCCTTTCACAGAACCGCTGCCCATTTCGGCGAGATCGATCTGCCCCCTCAGCAAGTAGGCGCGGGCAATCTTGTCTGTCCTGCCGGACGTGGCAGTGTCATTGAACGTGAGACCGCCGTCAGTGGAGGACGTGCGGCCAAAACCCGGACCCTGCGACTGGGCAATTTCCGCGCGCAGATAAGTCGTGTCGCTTTTGCGCAGCGTGATATCGGCGCCCAGCAGCTTTTGGTCTGCGGCGCCGGTCTGCTCGCTCATCGCCGTCGCCCCAAACCGTAGGTGCTCGCCGGCCCATCCCTGCGCCCGGCCGCCAAAGGAGTATCCATCCAGCTGGCCGGCTGTCGGCGTATACTCATATTGCACGACAAGATTCGCCACGCCGTCGCCCAGCGCGCCGTCGCGCACAATGCCCGAACCGCCCGCGCTCGATGAAAGCGGCCGCTTGAGAATGATGATGCCCTGTATAGGGTCAATGTCGTAATCCACGCCCGCCGTCAGCTGGCGCCGGCTGATGACACGTCCCGAGATCCTGTCGCGCACTTCAATGCTCACGGTCTCCGTTCCCTGCACCAGATCCTGCCGTTTGAAGAAATAGACCGAGCCTCCGGTACCGAGAAACACATCGCGCTGCGGCAAGGTTTCCGGCTGCGCGGCATAGGCGTGAACCTCGGCCTTGCGCTCGCCGAAGCTCGTTGCTGACTCGCTCTTGTAAACGGCGCTCGCGCCGTACAGCGCGCGCTCGTTTCGTAACAGTTCAGCCCCATGGATACTGGTCTTGAAATTGCCCCACATGACACGGCTGTCACCGCGCTCAAGCCGGACGTAAAACTTGCCGCGCGTTGGCGCATCTTCCACGGATGTGGAATCATCGCCATAGACCGGATAAAAATCATCCGGATCGATGCGGCGCAGGAACTGGCGCGGGTCTTTTGAATCAAGGCCCCTGAACAGGTTTTGCACCTTGTCTTCGCCTGTGTCCGCAGCGGCGGTCAGTAGATACTTGCCCTGGATTTTGCCTTTCAGATAGAAGGCGAGGCGACCCTTGGTATAAACCCGGTCGAACTCGGAACTATCGGCGGCGATCAGCTTGCCGTTGCCGGATTTCCTGCCAACGGTCAGATCAGCGAGCGCTACATAGAACCAGTCGTTTGACGGGATGTTGATCTGCCGCTGGAAGGCCAGGCCGTCTTCCTTGCCGCCCCTGACGGCGACATCAATACTGTGATCGCCCGGCGGCAAGATCTGCTGCGTGACAAAGCTCGCGCCCGCATCCACCGGCACATCCCTGCCAATGGCGCTGACAGTATAACCCGCCGGCACATTGCGCCCGAACACCGTGACCGCGCCGCCATAGACCGGGATGTTGCGCGTGGCGGTGAAATCTTCGCCAACGCCAGCGGCAATCACATCGCCGTTGGTTTTGTGCGGCTCTGTCTTTGACGCCGTGCGCGCCAAAGTGCGCGGCTTGGTTTCATCAAACCGGTTCTTCGAATCGTAGACACGCAGCACATAGTCAAATTCCGCCGCGCCCGACTCCGGCATGGTCCATTGCGCCTGGCCGCTTTCGTCAACCGGCAGGACGGAAACCGGTCCGCTGCCAGCCGCAGCCGTCCTGTCGTAGATCAGCACCTCGGACTTTTCGATCCAGGCTGGATAGTTCGAGCTCGCGCTGAATTTGACTGTCTCACCAGCCAGAAACGAGCGGCGAAGATCAGGAGTGGACACATTCAGGATCGGTTTGACGTCCAGACCGTCATATTTGATCTGGATGTCAACGGATTCCAGTTCAACATCGGCTTTGCGCTGTTCATCGGCAGCGGTCTTGCTTCCTGCAACTTGCTCGCCGTCAACGCTGATAGAGAATCCCTGGTCTGCGACAAGCGCTGCGTCCGCCGGCGATTCCTGCTCGGTGTTGG
>JBAVTG010000103.1:0-5361 GCA_049696015.1 Rhizobiaceae bacterium
GGCGACATTCGCGAAAATGCGCTGGTGCCGGATAAGGTCGTGTTCCGGCACAACGCGTTTTGGACCAGCCATTTTTCCGGGCTTTACGTGTTTATCGACGACAAGATGACGACGGTGATTTCGACGCCGGATGCGCCGGGATTTCGCCGGTCGCGGCCATGGCAAGTCTCCTATCTGTCGATTGAGGACGCGGATGCCGTGTTCAAGTTTCTGGCTTCGACCGGGCGGCTGGATTTGCCGCGCTCGTCGTGGCTGGAACCCTCCGGTTTTCTGGAACATCGCGGCGAAATGGTGATCCGTGATCTGGTGCGCCGGGCTGATCCAAAGACCGACATCAACAAGGTGGATGAAATCTGGCTGCAGACCTGGATGCACCGCAACGCCGAGATGATCCGCCGTGATGGGCAATATCCGTTTCTCAATGCAGCCAAGCGGGCGGCGATAGAGAACGGGCGGATTGATCCGGGGCAAGTCGAGCCGGAGTTCCGCTTTCTGCTGCTGCGCGCCAAGCCGGACCATCCGGATTGCTGGCTAGTCAACCGGTTGATTTCCGAATTTGTGCCGTCAGACTTTGTTGCGCGTTATGCCTTCAACAAGCAGATGTTTTACACGGACTATCAGTCCTGGCCCGAACCATACCGCGCGCATGTTGTAGAGACGCTGAAAACCACCTATCTCAAGGACAGGCAGGCGTGGCGCAAGCGCCTGTATGATCTGTCCTGATTATTCATCCGGAGTGAACCGACATGCTCGACCCGATCATCGAATTTTTCTCCCGGATGTTTTATCTGATCGGGCGCGGTATCGGTCAGGTGGTGGCTTGGGCGCTTTGGCCGTTTGCCAGGCTTTACGCCTTTTACCGTTCAACCGGCTTCCTGTGGAAGGCGCTGATCGGGGTCACTGTTGCGGCGATCGTGGCGGGCTATGGCTGGTTTGCCTACAATGCCATGACTTACAGCGGCTACAACCCGGACTATGTTGATGCGTTCAAGCTGGAAAACCGCAAGGTTTCAGCTGGCGAGGAAGTGCAGGCGGCAGGCGGCGGCACATCGACCAAGACCTGCGGCCGCTCGGCAGTTGTCGATGTGGCGTCGGCGCTGACGGATTTCAACGTGAACCAAAACAGCTGGATCACATCGATGCTGATGTACAAGGCGGGCTTCTTCGGCCTTTCTTGGGACCGCACTCCGTTTCTCGACAACAAGGCTTCGTTCCAGCGCGGCATCCATTCGGCGGTGCAACGCATGTCGAATGAATTGGTGGATTCGCTTGGCCGTGTGCGCGGCACATCGCAGATCGACCCGGATTTGCAAAAGGCGCGCGGGCAGCTGCAGTATGATGTCAGTTCGTGGTACTTCGGCATTTCGCCATTCGGCTTCAAGCAGTCTTCGCCTTCGTCCTACCGGATCGGCATCGAAAGCCTGAACGCATTCAATGACAAGCTGGCGAAATGCGAGGCGACGTTTGATGCGCGCGCCGACAATCTGGCAACCATGGTGGATGCCATCACCAGCCAGATCGGCTCGACAACGGCGACGATTGACGAGCGCTCGCGCAGCAACAATCTCGGCTGGTTCGATACGCAGGCTGACAATTATTTCTGGGAATCAATGGGCCAGCTTTACGCCTATTACGGCTTTGTCTCCGCCGCCCACGCCGACTTTGAAGATGTGATCAAGACCAAGGCGCTGGATGCGGTGTGGAACCGGATGGAAGAGCAATTGCGCTCGGCGCTGGATCTGGATCCGCTGATCATTTCCAACGGGCGCGAGGACGGCTGGGTGATGCCGACGCATCTGACAACACTTGGTTTCAAGATTTTGCGGGTGCGTTCAAACCTGGTGGAAGTGCGCGAAATCCTGCGTCAGTAGCGGAGCAAGATCATGCCTCGCGACAAGCCGCTTGTCCTTTCATGTCCGCTGCCGCGCACGCTTGATCTGATATTCACGCCGGACCGGCGGCAGGCGTTGCATCATGCTTATGAAGTGGTCGAGACCACTGACGAAACTCTGGCCGCATTGCCGGATACAGTTTTGGGCAGATGCCGCTACATCATCGGCCAGCCGCCGCTTTCGGCGGAAACCTTGGCGCGGCTGATATCGCTGCGCTGCATCTTCAATGTCGAGAGCAATCTGATCAACAACATGCCGTATGACGCGGTGTTTTCGCGTGGCATTCACGTGGTGACCACGGGTGCGGTTTTCGCTGAACCGGTGGCTGAAATTGGTCTCGGGTTTGCGTTGACCTTGGCGCGCGACATCACCGAGGCTGACGTACTGTTCCGCGACGGGCGAGAGCTTTGGGGCGGCGACGGCAATGGCGCGGCGCGGCTCTTATCGGGCTCCGAGATTGGCATTGTCGGATTTGGCGATTTGGGCAAGGCGCTGCTGCGGGTGCTTTCGGGATTTCGTGCCCGCGTGCGGATTTTTGACCCGTGGCAGCCTGCTTCATTCATCCGCGATCATGGCGCCGAGCCGGCGTCTCTCAATGATGTTTTGACCAAGTGCGACACGGTTTTTGTCGTCGCGGCGGTGACGAGCGAAAACCGGAAGTTCCTTGGCGCTGACGCCTTTGCCTCGATGCGCAAGGGGGCGTCATTCATCCTGCTGTCCCGCGCAGATGTGGTGGATTTTGAGGCGCTGATGGATGCGGTCGAAAGTGAGCATATCCGCGCGGCCTCTGACGTCTATCCGATCGAGCCGCTGCCTGCGGATCACCGGGTGCGCAAGCTCAAAGGCTTCCTGCGTTCGGCGCACCGGGCAGGCGCGCTGGACGTTGCCTTCAAGCGGATGGGCGACATGGTGCTGGAGGATATGGAGCTGATGGACAAAGGCCTGCCGCCATTACGCTGCAAGCGGGCTGAACGGGAGACGGTGGCGAGGATGAGGTCCAAGCCTGTTTCACGTAACTAGCCATTGCGCGACCGGTACATCCGCAGGCCGATAGAGCCAACAAGGATGGAAACCAGGAGACAGGCTCCGCAAACGGCGAAAAACCAGAAGCCTTCCCAAAGGCTATCACGCCCATAGCGCAGCATCATTTGAATAAACCAGATGTAGAGCAGTGCAACAAGGCTTCCGGCTGTGCCGGCAAGCATCAGCAGAAATCCGAAAACCCTTTTCCAGTCGACATCGATTTTGTCTTCTTGGGTCATTGTCTTGCCATCCGAATTGCGACCCAACAGACTTGAGCTTTGCGGGCTACAGATTAGATCGGCAAATTTGTCGTATCTTTGACTTCTTCCATCACAGTGTAGGTGCGTGTTTCGCGGATGCCGGGGACGGCGGTGAGGAGGTCTGACAGGAACTGGCGATAGGCTGACATGTCGGCGACACGGGCTTTGACGAGATAATCGAAGCCGCCAGCAATCAGATGGCATTCGAGCACGTCGGGCGTGCGGCGGATGGCGGCGGCGAAGGCATCGAAGACATCGGGTGTCGTGCGCTCCAGTTTGACCTCGACAAAGAGGAGCAGGGCGCGGCCTAGCTTTTCCGGAGACAGGAGCGCAGTGTAGCCGATGATGAACCCGTCACGCGTAAGGCGTTTGACGCGTTCATTTGTGGCGGTGGCGGACAGATGGACGCGCTCGGACAGTTCGGTGTTGGTCAGGCGGCCATTGGCCTGCACTTCGCGCAGGATGCGCCGGTCAATCTGGTCGAGCGACTTGATATCCACCAAAAATCTCCGTTTTTCCAACTAAATCACCATCAAACTATCAAAGTATGGTGAAAAAATCCACGATGATTTCGATATACAGAGAAAAATAAATCCGGAGGAGTACACGTTATGTCCGCTGCTGCGCCGTTTTATGCCGATCCGATGCCTTCAGATAAGACGCTGGTGGCGCAGTTGCTTGAGCAGGGCAAAAGTGATCCGGCGACAGAAGCGGCGATTGACAAGCGTGCGGCAGACTACATCAACGCGATCCGGGCGCAATCGGGCGGTATCGGCGGGGTCGAGGATTTTTTGCGAGAATATGGCCTGTCCACCCGCGAAGGGTTGGCGCTGATGGTGCTGGCTGAAGCGCTGCTGCGCGTGCCGGACGGTGCGACGCAGGACCGGCTTATCGAAGACAAGCTGCACCAAGGCGGCTGGGCGCAGCATGAGAGCAAGGGCGGCTCGTTGTTTGTCGCAGGCTCGGCCTGGGCGCTGGGCCTATCGGCAAAGGTGATCAAGCCGGGTGAAACGCCGGAGGGCGTGATCGCCTCGCTTATGAAGCGGGTCGGCCTGCCGACCGTGCGCACGGCGACCAAGCAGGCGATGCGTTTTCTCGGCCATCATTTTGTCCTCGGCGAAACGATCAAGGATGCGCTGAACCGGGCGCGTTCGAACGAGTCCAAGGGCTACCGCCATTCGTTCGACATGCTGGGCGAAGGCGCGCGGACGGCGGAAGACGCCAAGCATTATTTCAACTCCTACGCCAACGCGATTGTGGCCATCGGCAAGGCGGCGGGCAACAAGCCGCTGCCGGACCGAATGGGCATTTCGGTCAAACTGTCGGCGCTGCATCCGCGCTATCTTGCCACCCACAAGGATCGGGTCATGGCCGAGCTTGCGCCGCTGGTTCTCGATTTGGCGCGGAAGGCGAAAAGCTATGATCTCAACTTCACGATTGATGCGGAAGAGGCGGACCGGCTGGAGCTGTCGCTTGATGTGATCGATGCGGTGTTCGCCGATCCATCGCTCGACGGCTGGGATGGGTTCGGGCTCGCGATCCAGTCTTACCAGAAGCGTGCCGGCGCGGTGATCGCTCATGTAGAGGCGCTGTCGAAGCGGCTTGGGCGCAAGATGATGGTGCGGCTGGTCAAGGGCGCATACTGGGACACGGAAGTGAAGCGGGCGCAGGAGCGCGGGCTGGACGGCTATCCGGTGTTCACCCGCAAGGCGGCGACGGATGCATCCTACATGGCCTGTGCGCGCCAGATGCTGAATGCGCGCCCGACTTTGTTTCCGCAATTTGCCACCCATAATGCGCTGACCGTGGCGACGATCATGGAAATGGCTGGCGCGGACAAGACCGGATTCGAATTCCAGCGCCTGCATGGGATGGGCGAGACGCTGTACAAGTCGGTGACCGAGGGCGGCGACAAGATTGCCTGCCGCATTTACGCGCCGGTTGGCGGCTATCGCGATCTCCTGGCCTATCTGGTGCGCCGCCTGCTTGAAAATGGCGCCAACTCGTCGTTTGTGTCGGTGGTCGGCGATACCAACATACCGGTGCGCGATCTTCTCATCCGCCCGTCTGCCATCTTGAATGATGGCAAGGGGTACGCCAATCCGAACATTCCGTTGCCGCTTTCGATCTACCCGGACCGGAAGAAGTCACGCGGGCTTGATTTTGGGGACCGCAAGGAATTGGCC
>JBAVTG010000104.1:0-8724 GCA_049696015.1 Rhizobiaceae bacterium
GTGTCTCCAGCTCGTAACCGCCGACGAAGCCGCGTGACGGATCATGCCGCGCCTCGTCCTGAACAATGCCTGCCATGGTTGTGCCGCGCCACATCTTCACCGGCTTGTCGAACACGGCGTAGACCGAACCCGTGGTATGACGCATGTAGTTCTTGCCGACCATGCCGGACGAATTGGCCAACCCTTTCGGGAACTTTGGCGAGGCAGAGTTCAGCAGCAGGCGCGGGCTTTCAAACGAGTTGCCGGCGACGCAGACAATGCGGGCCTTCTGCATCTGCAGCTTGCCGTCCTTGTCGAAATATTCGACGCCGGTGACCTTGCCTGAATCATCATGCAGGATGCGGGCGGCGTGGCTCTTCTCGCGCACTTCCAGTTTGCCGGTCGCTTCGCCGGCCGGGATGTCGGTGTAGGCGGCAGACCATTTTGCGCCCCACTTGCAGCCCTGGAAGCAGAAGCCGGTCTGCTGGCAGGCCATGCGCCCGTCATATTCGGCCGAGTTGATGGCCATCCGTCCGGTATGCACTTCCTTGTAGCCGAGCGCCTTGGCGCCTTTTTCGAAGACCTTGTAGTTGTTGTTGCCGGGAAGGCCGGCCCGGTCGCCGGTGCGGGTCACGCCCAGCTTCGCCTCGGCCTTGTCGTACCAGGGCGCCATTTCTGCGCCGTCGATTGGCCAGTCGAGAAGGTTCGCGCCCTCAACGGCCCCGTAGTTTGTCAATGCTTTCCATTCATGATCCTGGAAGCGGATGGACGCGCCGGCCCAGTGGGTCGTCGTGCCGCCGACGGCCTTGACGATCCAGGCCGGAAGGCCGGCAAAGTCCTTGGCCACACGCCAGTCGCCGCTTGTTGTGCGGGCGTCCAGCCAGGCGAGCTGGGAAAATGAATCCCATTCGTCATTGATAAAGTCCTCAGGCAGGTAGCGCCCGCCTGCTTCCAGCGCCACGACATTGATGCCCTTTTGGGCCAGTTCGTTGGCCAAAACGCCGCCGCCGGCGCCCGTGCCGATGATGACTACCACGCTGTCATCGTTCAGATCGAATTTCGCAACCATGTTCCGGTCCTCCCTTACAGCCAGTTGATGTCGTCAAAGCCGCGGGCAATGTACCCGCCTTTCGAATAGCTTTCGCCTTCGTAGCCAAAGATCGGCCACACTTCTTTCTGGTTGTAGAGTCCGGTCACGAGGCCTGCCCGGACGGTCTGAAAGAATGTGCTCTTTTCGATGGATTGCAGCACTTTGACGCGATCTTCTTCCCAGCCGATCGAGGCATAGTTTGCGTGGCCCATGGCCTTGGCGGCTGCATCCAGCTCGGCAATGCCAGCTTCGACCAGCGCCTTCTTGTCATCGGCGTCATAGCCTTTGACGGCGACCGCGTAGAACTGGTCGCCCAACTGGTCATGCGGGTAGATATCGCGCGCCATTTGCAAAAGCGCCGCCATCTGTTCCGGTGAAATCACCTTGACTTCGACAGCCCATGCGGCGGTCGGCGCGCAGATGAAACCGGTGCCAACCAAAGCAAGCGCGCCTGCCGATACGGCTCTTGCCAGCAGTGCACGCCGGGTCAGCCCTTTCTTCTCTTCGTTTGTCATCTTCTTCTCCTCCCAAAGAAAAAAGGCGCGGCGCTATTTGAAACGCCCGCCCCTCTGCAAAACTTCAATCTGATAGCCGTCCGGATCGGCGATGAAGAAAAACTTCGCCACCGGAACACCGTTGTTCTGAAAATCCACAAGCTTGCGCGGGTTCAAACCCTTTGCCGACATCCGCGCATGTTCCGCCTCGACATCCTCAACCGTGACCGCAAAATGTCCGTAACCGTCGCCGAGATTGTATGGCTCGGAGCGGCCCTTGTTGACCGTGAGCTCCATCTCAAAACCGCTCTCGGCATTTGAAAGGTAAATCAGCGTGAAGCTGTCGAAATCCAGACGGTCTGCGATCGCCAAACCAAAGGCTTCTTGATAAAAATCCACCGAGCGCTTCTCCTCAAGCACCCTGACCATCGAATGCACTGCTTTTGCCATGGTTTCTCCCGGACAATTCCTGTTCCGGAAAGACTAGCGGAGCATTTTTGGCTGCGGGTAGTAGTGGGCTACTACGGGCAAATTTCCAGCGTCGGGGCGTCGTTTCAGGCAGCGATGCTGCGAAGAACGTCCGTGACTTGCCGGGTCGCGTCTTGGGGAACCTGATCCAGCTCGCCCAAATGGATGGTGCAGGCACAGCGCAGCAGCGACGTGAAATTGGGCGCCTCGCTGTGTTTCTCCAGCACTTCAGAGTGCAGCTTGGACAAAAAGGCCGGTGTCGAAAACCCTTCCCTTTCAGCCATTTGGTCGAGTATCTTCCAAAACGCCCGTTCCAGCCTGATGCTGGTGGACTGGCCGTTGAGGCGGACTCTGCGTGTCACCGATTCATAACGGTGCGGGCTTTGATGAGCAAACAATTGGCACATGACCGGTTCCTCCCAGACAGGAGAGAATTGCGCCAAAGACCGGGTCCGTCAAGCTTTCGCAAGTAGGGCTTTGGTACAATCTCGGGCGAACTTACCTTTGATTGACAGCAGCGGATCGCCTCAACTTGCGATTTTCCGATCTGCCATGCCGATGGCATCACGCGGCTGCTTTCAAGCCCCGCATCACCTGCTCCTTCACCTTCGTGCCAAACAATTCGATCGCTTTCAGCGTCTTTTCATGGGGCAGGGCGCCCATGTCGATCTGCATCAGAAAGCGGTCATTGCCGAAATATGCGTGCTCGGCCAATATCTTCTCGGCCACCTCATTGGGATTGCCGACCAGCAGCGCGCCGCGCGGTGAGCGGCCTGCTTCATATTGCGGACGTGTCACCGGCCCCCAGCCGCGCTCGCGCCCGATCCGGCCGAACATCTCGGCGTAGGGCGGATAATAAGTGTCGGCGGCGTCGGTGGAATCCTCGGCGATAAACCCGTGCGAATTGATGCTGACTTTCAAGCTCTCCGGCGCATGGCCGGCCTTCGCGCCTGCCTCGCGGTAGAGATCGACCAGCGGCGCAAACCGGTGCGGCTCGCCGCCGATGATGGCAATGGCCAGCGGCAGGCCGAGCGTCCCGGCCCGCACGACCGACTGCGGCGTGCCGCCCACGGCAATCCACACCGGCAGCGGCGTCTGCACCGGGCGCGGCCAGATCCCGGCCTTTAGCAACGGCGCGCGCACCGTGCCTTGCCATGTCACAGGATTGTTGTCCCGGATGTTCAACAACAGGTCGAGCTTCTCGGCAAACAGCCGGTCATAATCATTCAGATCATAGCCGAACAGCGGGTAGCTCTCGATGAACGAGCCGCGCCCGGCCATGATCTCCGCGCGCCCGTTCGAGATCAAATCCACCGTCGCATATTCCTGAAACACCCGCACCGGATCGTCCGACGACAACACCGTCACCGCGCTGGTCAGCCGGATGCGCTTCGTCTTTGCAGCAATCGCCGCCAGCACAACGGCAGGCGTCGAAATGGCAAAGTCCGGCCGGTGATGCTCGCCGATGCCAAACACATCAAGGCCAACCTCATCAGCCAGCACTGCCTCTTCCAAAAGGTTCGTCATGCGCTGTTGAAAGGAAATGGTCGCGCCAGTAGTAGGGTCCGCGCCGGTTCCGGCGAATGTGTAAAGGCCGAGCTGCATGGCTTTGATCCTGTTTGATTCCACCATAGACACGCCTGCGCTTCTTTTGAAGGAAGCACAGACGTGTCAGTCAGCGACAGGGATGTGACCGCGTCAGCCTCTGCTGACCGCTTTCGCCCGCGTCGCCCACAGCGAGCCGACGACACCTGCCGCCAATATGCCGACCGTGATCGTCAGCGACAGTGTCGGCGGGATCTTGGCGAGGCCGAGCATGTCGGCAACGAAGATTTTCGAACCGATGAAGATCAGCACCACCGCCAGCGCATATTTCAGATACACAAACCGGTCGATCATCGCGGCCAGCGCAAAGTAGAGTGCGCGCAGGCCAAGAATGGCGAAGATGTTCGAGGTGTAGACAATGTAGGGGTCCGTGGTGATCGCAAAGATCGCGGGGATTGAGTCCACCGCGAAGATCAGGTCGGCAAATTCCACCAGCACCAGCGCCAGAAACAGCGGCGTCATGAAGGATTTCATTTTGCCGCTGCCATCCTTCTGCCAGACAAAGAAGCGCTCGCCATGCAGCCTGTCTGTCACCGGAAAGCGCCGCTTCATGAATTTCAGCACCGGATTGTTCGCCACGTCATAATGGCTGTCGGCGCTGATCAGCATCTTGATACCGGTGAAAATCAGGAACGCGGCGAAGACATACAGCACCCAGCCGAAATTCTGCACGACCGCCGCGCCCGCCGCGATCATGACGCCGCGCAGGATGATAACGCCAAGGATGCCGTAGAGCAGCACCCGGTGCTGGTAGACTTTGGGGATGGCAAAATAAGAGAAAATCATCGCGATGACGAAGACATTGTCCATCGCCAGCGATTTTTCGATAATGAAGCCGGTCAGATATTCCAGCCCCGCCTGCTCTCCGGACTGGAACCAGATCCATCCGCCGAAGGCGAGGCCGAGACTGATGTAGAAGGCTGAAAGGAGGAGGCTTTCTTTCACGCCGATTTCGCGTGATTTTTTGTGAAAAAGCCCAAGGTCGATGACCAAAAGCGCCAAAACAAGTGTGATGAACAGGGCCCACATCCAGAAAGGCTTGCCCATCATGTCAACCATGAGGAGTTCCATAGCGTTCGCTCTCACCGGACTGATGAACCGAAGGGATAGCGCCTGCCAGCCTGATAAAGACCGGCCGCCAATCCCGCAGCCCCGACATCACGGACTATCCGGCGTCTCCGTCAGAGGGGCCCGGTGCTGCGAACGATTGCGAGATGGGAATTGATTTTGGCGGTTTCAAGGGGGGGTGAAGAGCGGTCCGGCTCAAACGCTGGCGTCGACCTGATTGCCGAACGCCGGCAATGCAGGCTCGATTGAGTACGTCCTCAGCCGCCTGTACGGTTGCCTTTGCCCGGCTGTGAGGCCGGAAAAATGTCCCAGACGGCGATAAACATCGCAGCGACCACCGGACCGACGACAAAGCCATTGAGACCAAATATCCCGAGGCCGCCGAGTGTCGAAATCAACACCACGTAATCCGGCATTTTTGAATCCTTGCCGACCAGCGCCGGACGCAGGATATTGTCGACGAGCCCTATGACAAACGCTCCGAACAGTATCAGCACAACACCCTGCCATGTGGCGCCGGTCGCCAAGAAGTAGACCGACACCGGCAGCCAGACCAGACTGGCGCCAATGGCAGGCAACAGGGACAAAAACATCATCAGCACGGCCCAGAGCAACGGCGCGTGAATCTCCAGCGCCCAGAAGATGAAGCCGCCAAGCGCGCCCTGCAGGATTGCGACCAGTATGTCGCCCTTGACCGTTGCCCGTATGACCGTGGTGAATTTGGTGAAAAGCGCGCTCTTGTGCGCCTGATGCAGCGGGATCGCCTTCTTGACCCGCAAAAACAGTTTGTCGCCATCGCGGATGAGGAAGAATGCCAGATAGAGCATAACGGCAAGGCTGACGAAGAATTCAAACGTCGACTGCCCGATGCTGACGATCTGGGTCGCAAGATACTGGCTGCCTTCCGTCAACACAGCGCCTATCCGGTCCTGAACCGCTCCAAAGTTTGACAGCCCGGACCTCGCCAGAAAGCTCTTTGCCCAAATGGGCAGCGCGTTTGAAACCTGCTGGAAATAGAGTCTGAAATTGATCTCGCCGGACTGGATCTGATCATAGAGCGCCGCTGCCTCCTGCACCATAGCGATAGCGATGAGCGAAAGAGGCAAGATGACAATCAGCAAGACAATGGCAATTGTCGCCAATGCTGCCGAGTTGGTTCTGTGCGGCATGGCAACGAGCAGCCTGCGGTTCAGCGGCGCAAACAGGATAGCTACAACCGCGCCCCACAAAATTGCGCCGAAAAACGGCCAAAGCACCCATGCAAAAGCCAGTGTGACGATGACTGTCAGCAGCAAGAACGCTCGCTCCTCAAGTGTTCGCACCTTCGTCTATACCCATTCAGCTGCTGAAATCTGATGCATTCCTGAGCCTGATTTCGATGTCGAGCAACGACGGAAATTCGCCCATTGCCTCACTTGGGCAGTGAAAGCGGCGCGCTGAGGTTCCGGGCCGTGCCGTTTGCCTTTGATTCCGTCGTTATCCCGGCAAACTTCTCGTGTGAGGCGATAGCCTCGGATTTGGTCGCTTGAACCAGCTGATCAAGGTGATTGGGCGGACCGTACAGCGTGTAGAGCTTCAGCGGTTTCTTGCCGGTGTTGACAAGATTGTGTCGAGCTCCCGCGGGCACAACGATTGCATCATCGGCTTTGATTTTCTGGGTCTTGCCGTCAATTACGATTTTGCCTTTGCCCTTCTCAATGCGGAAAAACTGGTCGCGGTCCGGATGGACCTCGTCACCAATATCCTGCCCTGCCTTAAGCGACATCACCACCAGCTGGAGATGCGCGCCTGTATAGAGCACATGCCGGAAACTGCGGTTTTCCGTCGTCATATCTTCAATATTCTCGACAAAACCCTTCATGCGGGCCTCCTGATTTCACGTGCTTATGCGCTGAAGGGGCTCGTCATTGCCTGTGGCAATTGCCCGACTGAACATGGAACGAACTTCTTCGATCTCCGTCTGCCGCTTCCAAATACAGTCAAAATGCGCCTGAGCTATTGATCGGCATCAATGATGGGCGCGTTCTTTGGATCGCAGAGATGCAAGATGTACCGGACTGTTGTGCAGCAGAGTTTCTCCTGCGGAGGCAGCGCGCACACTTGCAGCTTCGAGCAATTTTCTTTGCGACGCCTGACCTTCGCGCAGTTCGCCACAACAACAATTTGCCTACCCTAGCTTGACAAACCCCGCCCTCACAATCACATTGTTCCTGTTTTGTTCAGCTTGCGGATAAGAAATTCATGGACTGGCCCCTCGCAATCAGCCGCAACTGCGATGCGCTCCGGCGCATTTTGGCGGCGTTGTTTGCCATGGCGGGCGCCGCCGCCGCGGCTTTTACCTCACCTGGCGTACCGGGGGAGGCGGGTCGCGCAGCGGACCGGAGAGGGGCAGTCATGCTTCCCCGCCACATATACGCGGCCATCCTCTTAATCCTGCGCCCGGCCGAATCCGCTGTCCGCCGTCTCATTGTCATCGCCGCGCGCGGGCTGTCGCTGGCGCCGCGCGCGCCGCGTCCGCTCCCGGCGGGTTTGGCCGGGTTCGGCGCGGCTGGCGGATCGAAAACACCCGCCTTCTGCCTGTTTGATCCGCTCAAGCATTTTTCGATCAATGACTTCGACAACAACGCCCTGACGCCCATCGGTTTCGCTTGCCTGTCCGACGACGAATTCCGCTCGCCGCAGTTCTCTTTGACCGATGTGCCGGTTGACGCTGGCCAGCTTCTCACCCGTCTTCGCGCGCTGCGCCATGCATTGAACGACATTTCCCGCCAAGCCCGCCGCCTTTCCCGCTGGCAGGCGCGGCGCGATTTGCTGCTCAAGGCAAGCGCCCCATTCAAGCCAATGCGCCTCTCGCCCTTCCGCCCCGGCTTGCCGCCCGGCTGGCGCCAGCGCCGCATCCACGAAATCGATGATGTCCTGCGCGAATGCCATGGTCTGGCGCTGGACAGGTTGAATGCGCCCAATACGTCTTGATATCCGTCTGCCCTTTGCGGCGCGGCGGGCAGCGGCAGCGATGGCTTGCCGTTGACATTGTGCATGGGCTCGCCTATTCACCCGCCAGCCGCAGGATTTAAACCCTGCGGTTTTACGTGTCCCGTGGGTTTTCCCGAGCTTCGGTGAGAATTCTGTCAGAGACCAGCAGGTCTCAGAGGAGGGCGCGTTTCCCACACGGTGCGGATGGTCTGCGCCGTGGAAACTTTTGAGGAAATGCGATGAGCAAGCGCGAGTCAGCCAAGTACAAACTCGATCGCCGTATGGGCGAAAACATCTGGGGCCGCCCGAAGTCCCCGGTCAACAAGCGTGAATATGGTCCGGGCCAGCATGGCCAGCGCCGTAAAGGCAAGATGTCGGACTTTGGTCTGCAGCTTCGCGCCAAGCAGAAGCTCAAGGGCCATTACGGCGATATTTCCGAAAAGCAGTTCCGCGCCATCTATACCGAAGCTGCCCGCCGCAAGGGTGACACCGGCGAAAACCTGATCGGCATTCTGGAATCGCGTCTGGACGCCATCGTCTACCGCGCCAAGTTTGTCGCGACGATTTTCGCCGCGCGCCAGTTCGTCAACCACGGCCACGTCAAGGTCAACGGCCGCCGTACCAACATTGGTTCCTACCAGTGCAAGGTTGGCGACGTGATCGAAGTCAAGGATTCGTCCAAGCAGCTGGCTTTCGTTCTGGAAGCCAACCAACTGGCCGAGCGTGACGTTCCGGATTACATCACTGTCGACCACAACAAGCAGGTCGCGTCCTACATGCGCGTCCCGACCTTGTCGGACGTGCCGTACGCCGTCCAGATGGAACCGAACCTCGTCGTCGAATTCTATTCGCGCTAAGCGGTCCGCGACAATCAATCCAAAAAGCCGCCCGGGAAACCGTGGCGGCTTTTTTCATTCTCCGGATTTCCGTCATGGCCGGAAATGCTCCGGCTGCATTGGGAGGTGCGCATGGAAAATTTGCGGGATATCGTTGAGACGATACACCAATCACTCTTGCCACGGCTCCGCGAAGGCGTCGTCGCCTCCT
>JBAVTG010000105.1:0-3581 GCA_049696015.1 Rhizobiaceae bacterium
CCGCGCAACGACATAGCCATCGCCGCCATTGTTTCCGGGACCACACAGGACCACGGCGCGGGCCATGGCCGGATAATGATCAAGCGACACATGCTTGACCGCTTGCCCGGCAGCTTCCATCAGCGTCGAGCCGTCAATGCCGGAAGCGATGGTCAAACGGTCGGCCTCGCCCATTTCGGCAGGCGTCAGCAGTTCATGGCCGGTTGAAGAGTAATGCATCATCGCCGCTTCCGGGAAGTTGAGGCACACTATCCGGTCTAAGTGCCCGCAATTCAAGCGCATGCCGCCCGCTGTCATTGCTGCATTGCCGCAGCGCGATGCCGCTCCTTCGCTTGCAGTGGTCATTGTCTGCGTTTTGCGAGCGAGCTGAACCGCCCGATTTCATCAGCCCGAAGGGCTTTTTCCGCTGTCCGCAGATACAGCACAGTCTGTTTCCAAGCGTGCATCGGCGCGGGAAAGCAGCAAAACTGCCGGGAAATCTGATCCAAGACCAGCTATTGTTCACGCTTTCGTGAACAGTCTGACCAAATACTGACAACGCCCGTCAGCAATCTGTCAGCTTCGCCAGCGCAGTGTCCGCCCACTCCTGATTGCAGGAGCAGTGAAGGGAGAGAGATCATGGCAAAAGGTATTGGCGGCGGCTCAGGCGGCGGCATCAAGGCGATTTTCGGAACCAACAAGGATGACGTCCTCAAGGGCGATCACAATGACGGCGACACGATTTACGGTCTCGGCGGCAACGACACGATCAAGGCGCTCAACGGCATCGACTTCCTCTATGGCGGCGACGGCAATGATCGGATTTTCGCCAATGGCGGCAATGATTGGCTGATCGGCGGCCTTGGCAATGACTATCTCGACGGCGGCGCGGGCATCGACACGGCGGCCTATGCGGATGTGTCCGGCGCGGTCACCGTGGACCTTGCCTTCACCACGGCGCAAAACACCGGTTCGGATGGAATCGACACGCTGGTCAGCATCGAAAACCTCATCAGCGGCGCGTTCAATGATACGCTGCTCGGCAATGCGCTCGCCAACGTGCTTTCAGGCCAGGACGGCGATGACGCGCTCGCTGGCCGCGAAGGCGATGACACGCTCAATGGCGGCAATGGCAATGATATTCTGTCAGGCGGATCGGGCAATGATCTGATCGTTGCCGACGAGAGCGGACCTGCGGGCAACGACCTCATTGATGGCGGCGCGGGCATCGACACGCTTGATTATACATGGATCAGCGGCGCGGCCGGCGTTAGCCTCGACCTCCGGTTGACGATGACGCAGAATACGGGCGGCGCGGGCTTCGACACAGTCAGCAATGTTGAAAATATTATCGGCTCGGCGCGCAATGACATTCTGAACGGCAGCGATCTTGCCAACAACCTGAATGGCGGCGCCGGCAATGACTCGCTGGCGGGCAATGGCGGCGACGATGTGCTGAACGGCTTCACCGGCAGCGACAACATCTTTGGCGGCGCGGGAAATGACATTATCGATGGCGGCATGACCGGCCTTTTCGGCGAAATGGATATGCTGAGCGGCGGCGCGGGGGCTGATCGGTTCCTGTTCGCAAATGCCGGCTATTCGCTCGCGGGATCAAACGATCAGGTCATGGATTTCTCCAGCCTTGAGGGTGACAAACTTGATGTCCACGGCGTGTTCGCGCCAGGCACTGCCGCCTCCTTCATCGGCGCGGGCGCATTTACCGGCGTCGCAGGTCAGGTGCAGGTCATAACGAGTTTCACCGAATTTGGCCTTCCGGATGTCAATCAGTTCGTCAGGATCGACGTTGACGGCAACGGCGTCGCCGATTTCTCGCTCTTCGTCACCAGCAACGCTCTTCTGACCGCATCAGATTTCATCTTCTGATGGCGTGGCGCAGCAGGGAAATTACCAGTGGGCGGTCCGAACGGGCCGCTCCCCTTCCGATTTTCCTTACCGCCCGCCCTCGATCTTGCGGTTCCGCTGCGCGATGCCGCCTGCGCCATAGGGGTAGTCCGCCATTTCCGGCTTTGAGACATCGCTGAGCTGCGCAATTTCCTCAGCGGTCAGCTTGAGCTTGGCCGCAGCCAGATTATCCGCCAGCTGGTCACGTTTGCGCGCACCCAAAAGAACGGATGTCACCGCAGGCTGCGCCGCCACCCATGCCAAGGCCACTTGCGCCATCGAAACGCCGCGCGCTGTGGCGATTGCGCCGACGGCGTCAATGACAGCCCAGGTCCGCCCTTGAGCGTTTCGCGGCCCGAACGCTTCCATGCCGCGGTCCGGATCTTCGCCAAGGCGGGTTGCACCGGTTGGCATTGTGTCGCGCTTGTACTTGCCGGAAAGCCAGCCGCCCGCGAGCGGTGACCACGGCAACATGCCCATGCCGGCATCCAGACAGGCGGGAACAATTTCATGCTCGATATCGCGGACCAGAAGATTGTATTGCGGCTGAAGCGTCACCGGCGCGCTGTAGCCATTGGACTTGGCAATCCAAGCCGCCTTGGTCAGTTGCCAGCCAAGGAAATTGGAAAAACCGTAATAGGCAATCTTGCCGTTTCGAATGCTGTCGTCGAGAAAGCGCAGCGTTTCTTCCAGCGGCGTCAGCGCATCAAAAGCATGCATCTGGTACAGGTCGATCTGTTCAATGCCCAGTCGGCGCAGACTGTCGTCCAGCGCGCGGCCAAGGTGGCGGCGCGACAGGCCGATATCATTTGGTCCTGCACCCATCGGGAACCGGCCCTTGGTGGCAATCACCATTTGCGCGGCCTCGGATGTGCGCGATTTCAGCCAGCGGCCAATGATCTCTTCGGAAACGCCAGCGCTGTAAACATCTGCCGTGTCAATGAAATTGCCGCCAGATGCCGCATAGTCATCCATCAGTTGAAACGATGTCGCCTCATCCGCCTCCGCTCCGAACGTCATGGTTCCAAGCGCATAGGCCGTGACGATCGCCCCGCTGGGGCCTAGTTTGCGGTATTCCATTCGGTTCCTCACACTTTGAAGGCTTGGTTGATGGGGCTCAACCAGGCGCAGACGCTTGACAACGGGGCGATCTGATCAGAGGCGGCCGGTCAAAACCAAGACGAGCAGAACGATCAGGATCACGCCGATCACGCCGACGCCGCCATGGCCGTAGCCATAGCCATATCCGCCGAAGCGGCCGCTGAATCCGCCGAGCAAAAAGATGACCAGCAAGATGATGAGGATTGTTCCAATTGACATGATCCATGTCTCCTTTTTTAAAAATCCAAACTAAGCCTTTGCCAGCACCCGGGCTGCCCGGCATTCACACTGCGGAAAGGTGCCCGTCCGACGCCGCAAAAACCAACCTTCTGAGCGATGCTATTTCGTTTCAATCGTAATGCTTCCCTCGCCCACCTTGATCTTGATGCTGTCGGTATTCTGCTGCTCTTGATAATAGAGATACCCGGCAATCAACGCTGCCAAGGCTAACAATCCGATGACGAGATAAAGCGAGTTACGGCTCACGTGTCGGCCTCATGCGTTTTCCGGCAGTGCGTCTTCCGGTCCCGCAAGGGAGTTCAATCTCCCTTGATCGTGTCTTTCAGTCCGCCGACGGCATTTTGAATCTTGCCTTC
>JBAVTG010000106.1:0-2339 GCA_049696015.1 Rhizobiaceae bacterium
TAAACCTCCAGATGGTCCTGCAAATTCTTGCCCACGCCCGGCCGGTCTGCCGTCACTTCAATGCCATGCGCCTTCAGCTCCGCCGCAGGTCCGATGCCCGACAGCATGAGCAGTTTTGGCGAGTTGATCGTCGATGCCGCAATGATCACCTCGCGCCGCGCCCTGACGATCTGGACTTGCCCGCCAGCTTCGATTTCAACCCCCGTCGCACGTTGATTCTCGATCACAATCTTGCGGGCGAAACCGTTGATCAGATTCACATTTTCCCGTTTCAGCGCCGGCTTCAAATAGGCATTGGCGGTGGACCAGCGCACGCCGTCATGGATCGTCTGTTCCATCGCGCCAAAGCCTTCTTGCTTCAGCCCGTTATAGTCATCCGTCAGTTCAAATCCGGCCTGATGGCCAGCCTCGATAAAGGCCCGGTAAAGCGGGTTCTGCATGGTGCCGCGCTGCACATGGAGCGGCCCGGAACGCCCGCGCGGCCCGTCTTCGCCGCCGCTCACATTTTCCATCCGCTGGAAATAGGGCAGCACGTCGGCATATGACCAGCCGCTGGCACCTTGCTCATCCCAATGGTCAAAGTCGCGCGCATGGCCGCGCACATAGACCATGCCATTGATCGACGACGATCCGCCGACCACCTTGCCGCGCGGCGTCGCCAGTTGCCGGTTGTTCAACTGAGGCTCCGGCTCGGACTTGAATCCCCAGTCATAGCGCTTGGTGTTCATCGGGATCGACAAAGCCGACGGCATCTGGATGAACGGCCCGAAATCCGTCCCGCCATATTCGATGACCGCCACCGTATGCTTGCCGTCTTCTGACAATCGGTAAGCCAGCGCTGCCCCCGCCGAGCCGGACCCGATAATCACAAAGTCCGCCTCGATCGCGACAGGATGAGCAGAAAAATGCTTGCCGGATGTCATGGTCCCTTCAAGCCTCCGGGTGCCGCAGTGCCTCAAACGACACCGCCACATGGGCCGCATAGGCCGGCCGCGCCAAAAGCCGCTCGTAGTATGCCTTGAGGTTCGGCACATCAGGCCGGTCATGCTCCAGCGTGAACAGCCGGTGCAGCATCACGCCGCAGCCAATGTCGGCAAACGAGAAATGCTCGCCATTCAGCCACGGCCCGCTGCCGATCCGCGCATCCAGCAGCGCCCAGTTCGCCTTCAGCCGCGCCTCAGCCGCCGCCACCGCTGCCGTGTTCCGCGCCGGTTTCGCCGTCCGCACCAGCTGGATGAACACCGTCGAGGTGAAGTCCGGATAGATCGTCGAGCGCATCCACTCCGCCCACATGTCGAGCCGCGCCCGCGTCCCGGGGTCGCGCGGCCAGAATGTCTCGTCGCCATACTTGCAGGCAAGATAACGCACAATCGCCGCGCTTTCCCAGACCACGGTTTCATCATCCTTGATAGTCGGCACCAGCCCATGCGGGTTCATCGCCCGGTATTCAGCAGTATCCGTCTTGCCAAATGCGCCGCCAAAATCGAGCCGTTCGTGGTCAAGGCCAAGCTCGGCAATGCACCACATCACCGCCTGCACATTCACCGATGTATTGCGTCCATAAACCGTAATCATCATTCGCCCCTCGGAAAACGCTTGGATTCTTCCAGAATGTTCAAATCCATATGGTTGCGCATGTAGCGCTCGGATGCCTTCTGCAGCGGCTGGTAGTCCCACGGGAAATAAGCCCCGTTGCGCAGCGCCTCGTACACCACCCAGCGCCGCGCCTGGCTTTCACGCACTGACGCATCAAAAGCATTCAAATCCCACCGTGCCCGCACTTGGCTCATCCACTTGACGACCAGCGCTGCGTTGGCCGGATCAGCCGCCAGATTGGTAAGCTCCTGCGGGTCATCCTTCAGGTTGAACAGCAGCGGCGGATCGATCTCGCAATGAACGAATTTGAAGTCGCCCTCGCGAATGCAAACCAGCGGCGCCTGAGACCCTTCCGCCGCATATTCAATCAACACTGGCTGGCTGCTCGTCCCGCCACGCATCAGCGGCACAAGGCTCGTCCCGTCCGTCCAAGGCGCGATCTCGCCAATGTCGATCCCGGCCAGATCGGCCAGCGTCGGATTGATATCGAGCGTCGAAACCGGCGCGGTCACCAAGCCCGGAATGATGTCGGGGCCAGCAATGGTCAGCGGCACACGCGCCGAACCTTCAAAGAAGTTCATCTTGAACCAGAGACCGCGCTCCCCCAGCATGTCGCCATGGTCGGACGTGAACACAATCACAGTATTGTCGAGCATCCGCGTCGCCCGCAAGGTCTCGATCAGCTCGCCAACCTTGTCGTCCATGAACGAAACGTTGGCGAAATACCCCTGCCGCGCCCGGCG
>JBAVTG010000107.1:0-5006 GCA_049696015.1 Rhizobiaceae bacterium
CCGCAAATGAGCCGGGCGAGCGTCGATTTTCCTGCGCCGCTGGGTCCGACAAGGCCAACCGACATGCCGGCAGGAATGCGGAATGACAGGCGCTTGATCAAGGGATCCTGCGTTTTCCTGCCCGGCGGGAAATAGATCACATCCTCAACCGTAATGTCGCCTTTGGGTTCGGGCAGGTCCATTTTTGCACTGGTGATCGACCCGGTTTCCGCCAACGCCTTGTTCAGCCTTTGCCAGGCAAGCCGCGCATCGAAAATCTGCCGCCAGCCGGCCACCAGCTGGTCTATCGGCTGCAGCGCCCGGCCGGAAACCATGGATGTGGCAAAGATCATGCCCGGCGTCAGGTCTCCGCCGACAACCAGCCACGCGCCGACGCCCATGATGGCGATCTGAAGCAGCAGGCGCACCGACCGCGACAACCCGCCATACCAGGAGTTGATGGCGGTGGACTGGTCGATCGACTGCAGTGTTTGCGCCTGCGCCGCACCCCAGACGCCGACCGTGTTGCGGATCATGCCCATGGCGCGGATGGTCTCGGCGCTGCGCACAACGGCCTGCGCATGGGACATGGCTTTCATGCCGTTTTCAGACGTTTTCTTGCCTAAGTCATCCACGCCTCGCTGGTTTGCCCAGGCAATCAGCGTCACGAGAATCAAACCGAACAAGGTCAGCCAGAACAGATAGGGATGAATCAGCACCAACAGCAGCAGGAATACCGGCACAAATGGCAGGTCAAACAGGCTTTGCAGCACGCGCGACGAGACGAAATTGCGCACCGTGGCCAGATCGCGCAGCGGCTGCGTGTCGCCGGCTTCCGCGTTTTGCCCATAAGCGCCTGCCAGAAATGCCTCGGCGCCAAGCTCACTCTCAAGCCGGACGGCCAGTCTTGATGCATAGAGCTGGCGAAAAACCTCCAACAGGCCGAGCACAATGATCGCCGCCAGCGTGATCAGCGACAGGAACACCAGCGTGTCCACACTGGCGGAGGTCAGCACCCGGTCATAGACTTGCAGCATGTAGAGCGGCTGCGTCAGCATCAGCACGCTGATCACCAGCGAGATAATGCCAATGTCGAACATGCCCCTGTACAAGAATTTACGCACTGCCTGTATGGTCATGGGGCCTTGCCTGAAGGAATCGTCACATTTTCGCAACCGGTTGCGCGCTGGCAGGATAGGCGGTGGGCACAATTATGCAAGCGCCGTGGTCGCTTGCCTTTTCGGTCACGGGCCCAAAGGCTTGCTTGGCGCGCCCTGTCACCATTGCACCGGTTCGCGCCCGTTATCGGCCAGAAACCTGTTGGCTTCCGAAAAATGGCCGCAGCCCAGGAAGCCGCGATGGGCAGAAAGCGGCGACGGATGCGGCGCTTCCAGTATCAGGTGACGCTCCGCGTCAATCAGCGGGCGCTTTTTCTGTGCATGACTGCCCCACAGGAGAAAGACCGTTAGCGCTGTTTGGCCGCCAACATGGGCGATGATGGCATCGGTAATGGCTTCCCATCCGCGCTTCTGGTGCGATCCCGCTTTTCCAGCTTCAACTGTCAACACCGAGTTCAACAACAACACCCCTTGATGGGCCCAGTGGTCCAGATTGCCCGAAGCGGGCGGGACAATGGCCAAGTCGCGTTGCAATTCCTTGTAGATGTTTTTCAGCGAAGGCGGTGGCTTAACGCCTGCCTGCACGGAAAAGGCGAGCCCGTGCGCTTGGCCCGCGCCATGATAGGGATCTTGCCCCAAAATGACAACGCGCACCTGAGCGGGCGAAACCAGTTCAAGCGCGCGAAACCATTGTTCTTGTTGTGGAAAAACGGCAATCCTGCGTTTTGTTATGCCGGCTAAATAAACTGCAAGGTCTTGCGCTTCTTGAGCCTGCAAAACCGGTGCAAGCACTGGTTCCCAAGCCTTGGGCACATCAAAAGCGGATTGCATGGTCAATCAACATACAGCCTCCAATTGCGCTCTTCCTTGAAGCCGAGCACATCGCGGATTCTGGGCTTGGAAAATAATGCTTCAAACTCGCCGAGCACGCGGGTGAACGGCACATTGGGATAGTATTTGTCGGCCAGTTCCCGCGACGGGATGTTGGAAGAGACAGTATCATTGGCCGCATTGAAGACCTGATAGCCCTTGTTGACCAGCCAAGGCAGCACATGCCGCCCTGCCTTGCCCGAGCCGCCGGTGAATGCAATGCGCTTGGCCAAGAAACCTCTCCCGATCCGTTTCGTGCATAGACGCCATCATGCCCTCGCCGGTCAACCTCAAGGCGCACTGATTTCGCGGTTGAAGCGGTTCGCCCGTTCCGCTAGAAGCGCAAACAGGCACCCGTAGCTCAGTTGGATAGAGTGCTGGATTCCGAATCCAGAGGTCGCAGGTTCGAATCCTGCCGGGTGCGCCACTAACCCCTCGCTTTCCTGCCAACCTCAAACACCGCCACTGTATGGTCCGGCACGGCCCAGCCGCCATGTTCGCTGGTGATATGGCGTGTGGCCAGCGCCAGCTTCCATGTCTTGGCTCTGGGAAGTTTTGGCAGCGTCACATGCAGGCGGCCCTCGCTGCGGTTGATGACGACGGCAATCTGGTCGGCCTTCAGTTTGCCTTGCGCCGGTTTGATCAGGATAAGCCCGAGAAAGCGGTTTTCGCCGTCTTCCCAATTGGCGGTTTCCATGGGTAACCCATCGGCGCGGAACCAGACAATGTCCGCCTCGCCGCCAGCGGCGACCGGGCGGCCGGATAGGAGATCGCCGCTTTGCAGCGTCCGGTGGCGCTGGCGCAGCGCCGAGAGTTCAGCTGCGAAATCTTCCAGATCCGTATCACGGTGCGCCCAGTCGAGCCAGGTGACCTTGTTGTCTTGCGCATAGGCATTGTTGTTGCCTTTTTGCGTGCGGCCGAACTCGTCGCCTGCGGTGATCAGAGGCGTTCCGCGCGAGACAAGCAGGATGGCCAGCATTGCCTTGACGTCATCGATACGCTTGGCGCGAATGCCGGGCGCGGGCGTCTCGCCCTCGTGGCCATGGTTCCACGAGAAATTCTCGCCGTGGCCGTCGTGGTCATTCTCGCCATTGGCCAGATTGTGCTTGCGCTTGTAGGCTGCGATGTCATGCAGCGTCAGTCCGTCATGGGCGGCCAGAAAATTCACGGACCGGGTGGTTTCCGGATAATTTCCGAATACATCCGAAGAGCCGCTGATGCGTGTGGCAATGCTTGCGAGCGTGTGCGAATCGCCGCGCCAGAACCGGCGCACGTCATCGCGGTAGCGGTCGTTCCACTCGAGAAACTGTGGCGGAAACCGGCCAAGCTGATAGCCGCCGGGGCCAATGTCCCACGGTTCGGCAATCAGTGCGGCTTGCGACAGCAGCGGATCATGACGGATCGCCTCAAACAGCGGCGCATGCGGCGAAAATCCCTTGCTGGTTCGTCCCAACGTGACAGCCAGATCAAAGCGGAACCCGTCCACCCCGCCGTTCAGTACCAAATGACGCAGAGAATGGATAACCAGATCGCGCACCGGCGCGCGCTCCACCGCCAATGTGTTGCCAGTGCCCGCATCATTGACAAGGGCGCCGGGTTCATCCGTGTGGTGGCGATAGTAAAGCGCATTGTCGAGGCCTCGCAGCGATAGCGTCGGCCCATGTAAGTCGCTTTCGCCAGTGTGGTTGACAACAATGTCCAGATAAAGCGCAATGCCTTGCCCGTGCAGCGCATCGGCAACAGCCTTCAGATCGGCAATACCGCCCGGCGCCAACCGCGGGTCCAGCGCCATCAGAGACACGGGGTTGTAACCCCATGCGTTGGAAAGTCCGTACGGTGCCAAATGGCGCTCGTCAATCCAGGCGTGAATTGGCATCAATTCAACTGCGGCCACACCCAATTTCTTGAAATGCGCCACGGATGCCGGATGGGCGATGGCCGTCAGCGTGCCGCGCAAGGCTTGCGGAATGTCCGGGTTGAGCATCGAAAACGCCTTCACCGGCACTTCATAGATAAGGCCGCCAGCGGCGGCGGTCAGCGGCGCGCGCGCTTGCGGTTTTGTGTCCGGGGCAAGGATGGATTTGGGCACAAAGGCGCGCGTGTCGATGCCTTTGGCCGCAAGATCGGGATGCCATTGGAACGGCCGGTCGATTGCAGGCGCATAGGGGTCAACCAGGAGCTTGGAGATATCGAACCGGTGGCCGGCATGCGGCTCCCATGGGCCATCAGCGCGGTAGCCGTATTTCTGGCCAGGTTTCAGACCTTTAACCTGCGTGAAAAACCGGCCGCCCGGAACCCGATCCATCTCGATTCGTCTGGTCTCAAGGGTGCCTGCCTCGTCAAACAGGCAAAGCCAAAGCGCGTCCGCATGGTGCGAGACAACAGAAAAGCGCACGCCGTCGGCGTCGATCAGAATTCCAGGATGGACATGCTTCATGTGATAACGGACGGTTCCCCGCGGCCGGTTTTGGCCGTGATGCCCGCTATTGTATCGGCTGCCTTGATCAGATCGGCAAGCGCGCTTTGTGTCTCGAGTCCATGCCTGGCTGAATTGGGCTCGTAGCGCTCGATGTAAACCCGCAGCGTCGCCCCGGACGTGCCGGTTCCAGACAGCCGGTACACGACGCGCGAACCGCCCTCGAACAGGATGCGGATGCCCTGGTTGGCGCTGACCGAACCGTCCACAGGATCAACGTAGGAAAAATCATCGGCAGTATCGACCACAAGCGCGCCGAATTTTTTGCCCGGCAGCGTTGCCATCGCCGTGCGCAGATCGGCCATCAAGGCGTTGGCGCGTTTGCTCTCGACCTCTTCGTAGTCATGGCGTGAATAATAGTTGCGGCCATATTCGTGCCAATGCTCTTCAACAATGGCCTTCATGCTGATCCCGCGCACAGCAAGAATGTTGAGCCAAAGCAGAACCGCCCAGAGGCCGTCTTTTTCGCGCACATGGTCAGAGCCGGTGCCGGCGCTTTCTTCGCCGCAGATGGTGACCTTGCCGGCATCGAGCAAATTGCCGAAGAATTTCCAGCCTGTGGG
>JBAVTG010000108.1:0-2001 GCA_049696015.1 Rhizobiaceae bacterium
CCGGAGCCGGTTTGGATGTCTTCGAACATGAGCCGGCGATCAACCGCAAACTCTTGAAACTGGCGGAATCCGGCCGGATCGTCCTGTTGCCGCACATGGCCTCCGCCACCATCGAAAGCCGCATAGAGCAGGGCGAAAAGGTTATCATCAACATCAAAACCCACGCAGACGGCCACCGCCCGCCCGATAGGGTGCTGCCAAGCCGCTCGCTCTAGCTGTTGGCGGTTGCGCTGACAGCGCTTCGGGCAAGCGCCACCGCCTGTTTCATGTCAGCTGCCAGATGCGCATTTCCAGCCACATGGTGGGCTGCAAGTTCCTGGCTGACGCCTGAATTGGCCCCGGCCAGCACCAGGTAGACATCGCGTCTGGCGGCCCGGTTTGCCAATGCTTTCAAGGCGTTGGCCCCGGTTGAATCGAGAAATGGAACGCCGGACAAATCGACAATGAACGCTTTGTGCTTGTCGGCTATCTGTTCCAGAACACTTGACACGGACGATGCTGCACCGAAGAAAAATGCGCCGGTGATCCGGTATGCGGCAATCTGGTGGTCATGCGCCAAGTCTTCCGTAAATCCGCGCGGCCTTCCCCCTTGGCTGTCTGCCACATCCGGCGCTGTCAGCGCATCATGGGTCTCGACACTGATCGAGGCTGACATGCGGTTGATGAAAACCACCGCGCCAATGGCAAATCCGACGACAATACCGGTCGTCAAGTCGCGGAAAATGGTGAGAAGGAAAGTGGACAAAAGGATCAGCGCATCCGCCCGCGACGCTTTCAACAGCTGCCAAAATTCCTGTTTTTCTGCCATATTCCACGCCACTGTCGCCAAAACACCGGCCAATGCCGCCAGCGGAATGTAGCTCGCCAACGGCGCGGCAATCAGCATGAAAGCGAGTAGAAACGCCGCATGCAGCATGCCTGCAACCGGTCCATGCGCGCCAGAGCGCACATTGGTTGCCGTGCGCGCGATGGTTCCAGTCACCGGCAGGCCGCCAAACAAGGCCGAGCCGATGTTGGCATAGCCCTGCGCGACGATTTCGCAATTGGACCGGTGCCGCCGCCCGGTCATCCCGTCGGCGACAACAGCGGACAGCAGCGATTCAATCGCCCCCAGCAGCGCAAACGCGACCGCATCGGGCAGCACGGCAACCATCAGTGCCGGATTGAAGGCGGGGAGGGACGGCAGCGGCAGGCTGCGCGGAATGCCGCCGAATGTGCTGCCGATTGTGTCAATTTGCACGCCGAATATGGCTATGATTGCCGCCGCGCCCGCCACCGCCACCAGCATGCCGGGCACCTTGGGGACAAAGCGCCGTGTCAGCACTATCACCGCGATTGACGCAACGCTCACGGCGACGGCTATGGGTGTCACGCTTGGCAGCGCCTCATAAAGAACGGGCAACTTTTCAAGCAATTCGCCAGGTTCAGCTGCCGAAAGTTTCAAACCAAGCAGATCGCGAATCTGGCTGGCAAAGATGATCACCGCAATGCCGGCGGTAAAGCCGACTGTCACTGGATAAGGGATCAGCTTGATGTAGGTGCCAAGCTTCAGATAGCCGATGAGCAGCAGGATCAGTCCGGACAGGAATGTCGCAACGATCATGCCCTCGATGCCGTGCCGCGCGACGGTTGCCGCCACCAGCACGATGAACGCGCCCGCCGGCCCGCCGACTTGAAAGCGGCTGCCGCCGAGCAGCGAAACAAGAAACCCGCCGATGATGGCCGTATAAAGCCCGCGCTCCGGGCCGGCGCCGGAGGCAATGGCGATGGCCATTGACAGCGGCAGCGCCACAATCGCTACGGTCAGCCCGGCAATCGCGTCGGCGCGCAGATGCGCCAGCCGATAGCCTTCTCGCCAGACCGTCACCAGCTTGGGCGTGAACAGGTCCGAAAATCCAGGGTCCTGTTTCATCCCGCCTGTACTCTTGGTCTGCGCCATCACCCCATCCGACTCAATGTCCATAAGACAGGTTTGCACCCTTCATGCGGCGCTGCAATCAA
>JBAVTG010000109.1:0-4029 GCA_049696015.1 Rhizobiaceae bacterium
CATAGCGCCCATGGACGATGACACCGGGAATGCCGTGAAGCTTGTGCGCATTACGCAACAGCTGCCCTTCCTCGAGCCAGCCGGCGTGAACGAAGTAGTGGTTTTCGATGCGCGCAAACGCGAGCGCAAACTCGTCTTCGGCAAAACCGGCGCTGTAAGCCGCGTTCGGAAGCAGCGTAATCGTCTCGCCTTCCCAGATGCTCCACGCCTTGGCGGCAGCCAGCTGAACGGCCCGGTCCGGATCGATGAGGCGCTTGCGATAAGCGCCCATCATGTCGCCGCGCTCGGCCTCAGGGATAGGCGCTACAAAGCGCTCGAATTTGTCAGGAAACATCTCCGATACGCCGTGCTGGTAATACCAGGCAAGTTCCGCCCGCGTCAGCGTATAGACCCCGCGCACGATGAGTTCTGACACATGGTCGGGGTGTTTCTGCGCGTATGCCAGCGCCAGCGTCGATCCCCACGAACCGCCAAACACCTGCCATTTGTCCACGCCCGCCACGACGCGCAGCCGCTCGATGTCATCCACCAGATGCCACGTCGTGTTGGCGTCCAGATTTGCATGCGGCGTTGACCGGCCACAGCCGCGCTGGTCAAACAGCGTCACGTCATAGAGCGCCGGGTCAAACAGCCGCCGGTGTGCCGGCGAACAGCCGCCGCCCGGTCCGCCATGCAGAAAAACCGCGGGTTTTGCCCCACGCTTGCCGGATCGCTCCCAATAAATCTGATGCCCGTCGCCCACATCCAGCATCCCGGATGCATAGGGTTCGATCTCGGGGTAGAGCGTGTGCAGGGTCATGTCTTGTCCTTGGATGGCCATATCTTGGTGTCATGGTCGGGATGCTGATGGTTGGTCGCGAAAATCGCGGCAAGCCGCGAGCCGCCATCGGTTTCGGAGGCAAAGCTCTCGCTTTCGTAGATCGACACCAGCTTTTTGAACCAGGGCAGGCGCGATTCAACACCGCTTTGCTCGACCGGCATCACCTCTTCCGGGTTGTCGAGCGAGCCAAGCGTGACGTTGAGATGCTTGACCCCCTCAATGGTCTCAAACGTCAGCGGCGTGCCGCAATCCTTGCAAAACCCGCGCCGCACCAGATCCGACGAGTTGAAGTGGCTGACCGTGCCACGCGTCCACTCAAACGTATCCAACGGCGCGTTGGCCAGCGGCATGAAATAATTCCCCGCCGCCTTCTGGCACATGCGGCAATGGCACAAATGCGCCGTTTCGAGCCGCACATCCGCCGAATACCGCAGAGCACCGCACTGGCACCCGCCTGAAAGTCGCTTTGATGTCATGGGGTTGCTCCTGAATTGCGTTCGAGATGGAAAAGTGTCTTGCTGCCCTGTCCCTCGTCTTCGCCGGGCTTGTCCCGGCGATCCAGACCTGGCCTCGGTACAAAGTAAGTCTGCGTCCTCTGGACTAGCCCGAGATTGACGGGTTTTGGGAGACTTTCGCCCTGATAACAGTCAAAAACATACAAGCGGGGAAAACGGATACGGCCTCTTTTCATCTGCGCTTCTCCGGCCAGATTTCCGTATCGTGATCGGGATGTTGAAACGATGTCAGCCTCTCGAGAAACGGAGCCTCTGCAAGGTCATCCAAGGTGAGGCGCTGCGGCAGCTTTGCCACGTCATCACACCACGCCCGCTTGCCTTCAACACCGTAGGCAATGGTCGGTGCCACATCATCCGGATCATCGAAGGCCACCACGCACAACGCCAGCCCGTCCGGCGCGTCATAAGCAAGTGGCGTGCCGCATCGGGCGCAAAACCCCCGTCGCACCGCGCTCGATGACTGGAACCATGCGGGCGCGCCGCGTGTCCATTCGACTGGCTTCTCGCCGGGCCCGACCAACGCAAGATAGGGCGCGGACGAAGCCTTCTGGCACATGCGGCAATGGCAAACTGACGATTTGCCCGGATCACCGGAAACACGAAACCGCACCGCCCCGCACTGGCACCCGCCGGATTTGACCTTACCGCCCATCAGTCACTCCGGCCTATGGCAGACAGCTTCGACATTGTTCCCGTCCGGATCGATGACGAAAGCGCCGTAATAATGCTCATGATAGTGCGGCCGCGGCCCCGGCCCGCCATTGTCCTTGCCCCCAGCCTTCAGCGCCGCCTCATAAAACGCCTGCACCTGCGCCCGGTTTTCGGCCGAGAAGGCATAGTGACTCCCCTTTTCCGCAACGCCCTCATGCAGCCAGAACACCGCATGATCGCGCCCATAGCCGCTGACATGCTTGCCCCCGGTGTATTCCAGCGGGACTTCCTTCAGCAGCGAACCCCCCAGCGCCGCAAACACCGCATCGTAGAAGGCTTTGGCCTTGGGGTAGTCGGAAACGGTGATGCCCATGTGGTCGATCATGCCGGTGACCTCTCTTTTGTCGTGATGAGTATGTGTTGGCAGACGCCTTCAATGTCTTTGAGGACATCGTCATTCGTGAAGCGCAAGACTGTCCAGCCTGATTTTTCGAGGAAGGCGGTTCGGGTCAAATCATAAAGAAGCGCATCCGGATCATTGTGCTGCGAGCCATCGACTTCGACGACGATGCGCATTTGCGGGCAGGCAAAATCGACGATGTACCGGTCAATCGCCAGTTGCCTGCGAAATCCCAACCCCATCAACCGATGCGCCCGCACCGCGTTCCAGAGCTTGAGTTCAGCCTCAGTCATCGCCTTGCGCATGGATTTCGCGTTGCCGCGCTGGCGAGTAGGGACAAGGTTATGCGGCATGGGAGTTGTCCAAACTTAAGAACACCCACGCTGATATCTTAGCGCCAAGCGCCCCCCTCTTGCCGCTGCGCGGCGTTCTCCCCCGCAAGGGGGGAGATCGGCTGGCGCAGCAATTTTGGCTTTTCGCCGACCAAAGAGACTGGCAGAAACTCTCTCTGACTAGCCGCAGGCGGCGGCGCTCCGATCTCCCCCCTCGCGGGGGAGAACGCCGCGAAGCGGCAAGAGGGGGGCGCCTGGCGCAAAGCTCTCCGCGCGAGTCACACCCCACACTCACCGCCTCACCTCCCAAGTCGTCACCCGCTCCCCAGTTACTGGGTCCTTGCCGTCTTTCAGCTGAATGCCCTGCCTTTGCAGGAAAAACGCTGCCGGACGTCCGCACAGTGCGAGTCGCCCCCTTCTGTCCTGTCGGACATCTTCCCCGCAAGGGGGAAGATCGGAGCCCCGCCGCCTGCGGCAAACCATCATTGTTAGAGCCAATGCCTGAATTTACGAGATTGGCGAATGTCAGAAGTTGCGGAAACTCTTGCGGATTGGCCGCAAGCGGTGGAGCGCCGATCTCCCCACTTGCGGGGGAGATGTCCGACAGGACAGAGGGGGGCGCCTCGCGCAAAGCTCTCACCGCTTGACCTCCCAGGTCGTCACCCGCTCCCCAGTCACCGGATCCTTGCCGTCTTTCAGCTGTATGCCCTGCTCCAACAGTTCATTGCGGATACGGTCAGCATTGGCGAAGTCTTTGGCGGCGAGGAAGGCGAGGCGTTGGGAGATTTTCTCAGAAATACCAAAATCTCGATTTAGTCCGAAGCTTTCGCGGCTTAGCCTTCTAGCATAACCCCGCCAATCTATTCCCAATAGATTCAAGCCAGCTGCGACAACGCCATCACCGCCGCCTTCATGCAAAAGGGTTACTGCCGATACTGTATTGAGGTCATCTAGAAGCGCGCTTCGTATCCTCGGGTCTGCCTCCCCCACATCTGTTGAAGACAGTTGCGGTGCGAAATTTATGTGTCCCATTGACTCATAAACAAATGCTTTGATGTTTTCACAAAAACCCAAAAGCGTCCGCTCCGCCTCCTCCAGCCGCCGCACACTGAAATCAATCGGCTCCCGGTAATGCGTCATCAGCATTGCCAACCTCAACACTTCGCCCGGCCACTTCCTCCCGCCAAACTTGTCAGTGTGCAACAACTCATGGATCGTCACAAAATTCCCATCTGACTTGGACATCTTCTTGCCCTCGACCTGCAGGAACCCGTTGTGCATCCACACGTTCGCCATCACGTCCGTTCCGTG
>JBAVTG010000110.1:0-7721 GCA_049696015.1 Rhizobiaceae bacterium
GAACTGGGTGGTGACATTCTCAATGCCCGCCAAGCCTATCTTGGTTTTTCAAAGTTCAATGTCGATGCGGTGGATGCATACAGCCGTTTTGCAACGTTGCTGAAAGTCAGCGAAGGCCGCGCCAGCGCGCGCGAAGTGCTGGGCGCCTTGCGCGAAACCAACAAGACAAAATCCCTCGAACTTGTGTGGACGCAGCTGCTTGATGACAGTCAGCGCGCTCAGGCGATTGATGCGTTTGCCAAGGCCAACCCGGATTTTGGTCCCGCAGCCTATGCGCTGGCCGATGAATATTCGCAAGATCGGCTGGGTGCGCGCACCCTCACCGAAAAGCGCGCCGAATGGGCTGCTTTACGCGCCTTTTCCCACGCCGAAATTGGCGGCGGATTGGTGAAAAACTTCGTTGACCAGACAGTCCTTGCCGAATGGACAGGGCGGGTGCAGTCGCGCCTTGCCGCCCTTGGCAACCTTGATGCAGTTCCGCCACCTTCGCTCAATCCGGTGCGGGCAGGGCAGGGTTGGCAGGTGTCGATTTCTTTGCCGGAACCGGCAACGGCGATTTTCTGGCGGGCGGGCGATCAAGGCGACTTTACCAATACCGGCGTCATGGCGTTCAATGACCAGCAAACCGGTAAGCCGATGGCAAACCCGGCTTTCCAGCTGCAGGGCGATGCAACAGCAACGGATATCTTCCTCAAGTATACGGACCTGCGCGGACAGGAAGTCGGCCCTTTCCAGATACGGTTCGATCCGGATGCCTCGCTGATTGCCTCGCAAAAGTCGATGATCGAATTGACCTGGACCAGCTGGATCGCCTTTGATGCATCAGGCTTTCGCGGCAACCTCTATTTTACCCAGCTTGCTGCATTTTCCTGCGGCATCAAAGAGGTGGCGTATGGGTTCAACGGTGCAGCACCAACAGAGCCGCTCAAATTGCCGCCCTGTGACCCCGCCAATCCATTTGCGTTGCCGGACGGGTTTATGCCCTATTTCAAGATTGGCGAGGATGTCAAAAGCATGTCGGTGGAAGTGACCTATGCGGATGGTGCGAAATCCGGCGTCAAGGAATTCAAGCGGCCTTGAGCAAATGGCTCATTCGACAAACAGTTTGACTGTGGCGGCCTTGCCGTTGGCGTCAATGACGGTGAGTTCGGAAAAGCCCGCGCCGTCCGGCATCCAGCGCCGGGTGCGCTTGCGCGATGCTTCGGGCAGGGGCTCCCCGTTGGCCAGCCAGCGGTACGGCGCCTTGCCGCCATTGATTTTCAAGACCAGGGGCAGTTTTTCACCAGACAGGGTAGAAGCCAGCTCCACCCGCGCGCCATTGGGCGGAAAGACGATTTCCGGCGCATCCTCGCCGCGCTTGATCTTGACCAGTTTTGACCCGCCCGGCGCAAAGCGCTGCAACGAAACCGGCAGGTCGCCGCGCGCCAGAATGACCGCGCCCGATGGCGGCTTTGGCAATGGCGATGGCGCAAGTCCGGAGCGGTGATAGGCATCAAACAGAATGGGCGCGGCCGTGCCGCCGCCGGTGATGCCGGGCACGGCGGCATTATCCGGCCGGCCGACCCAGACGCCGATGACATGGCGGCCGTCAAAGCCGATGGACCACGCATCACGGTAGCCGTAGGAGGTGCCGGTTTTGAAGGCAATCGGGGCTGAAGCAACACCGCCAGGCGCGGGGATGCTGCCCAGAATGTCGATGATCTGCCAAGCCGCCTGCGGCGAAAGAACGGCATCACGCACGGGCTCGGAGCGCTTTCCGTTGACACCATCGAAGAGCGAAACCGCATTGCCCTGGCTGCCGATGGCAGCGAATACTTGCACGAGATCCTTGAGCGACAGGCCGAGCCCGCCAAGACCGGTGGCAAGGCCCGGCGTTTCGGCTTTGGGCAACACAGGTTCCGCCCCGGCACGGCGCAGGCGCGAGAACAGCGCAGGCGTGCCGACAGCTTCCAGAAGCTTGACCGCAGGGACATTGAGCGACATTTGCAAGGCATCGCGCGCGCTGACATCCCCCTGATAGGCGCTGTCAAAATTGCGCGGGCGGTAGCCCGAGAAATTTGACGGCCGGTCTTCAAGAATGGTGTTTTGCGCAATGATGCCATTTTCAAAGGCAAGCCCGTAGATCAGTGGCTTCAGTGTTGATCCGGGCGAACGGGGCACGCGCAGCATGTCGATGAACCCGCCGCGCTCGCGGTCGTAGTAGCCGGGTGAGCCGACTTCGCCAAGAATTTCGCCGGAGCGCATATCTGCAATCAAGATCGCGACCGAGAGCTTGGGTCCGAGCCGCCGCGCCGCATCGCGGGCGACCTCCTCAAGTCCTTGCTGCACGCTGCGTTTCAAAGTCACCTGATGGCGCAGCGCCTCGGGATGATTCAGCATGGCGCTATCGGCGAGATGCGGCGCCAGCGTTGGCAACGCTGCCCGGCCCGGTTTGATACCAATGACAGATGCGCGTGCAATCTCGCTTGCCGGAATGAGACCGGCATCAGCCATGCGGTTCAGCACCCGGTCCCGCGCCGCGCGGGCGGCTTTGGGCTTGCGGTCCGGTCGGCGCGTTTCCGGGGACTGCGGCAGAGCAACCAAAAGCGCAGATTCGGACAGTGTCAGCTTTTTCGGTTCTTTGCCGAACCACGCGAGTGAAGCGGCACGCACGCCTTCAATGTTGCCGCCGTAGGGGGCGAGCGTCAGGTACAGCGTCAGGATTTCATCCTTGGAAAGCCGCCGCTCGATCTGAACTGCCCGCGCCATTTGGCGCAGCTTGAAGGACAGTGAGCGTTCCTCGCGCGGCTCGATCAGGCGGGCGACCTGCATGGTGATGGTCGAGCCGCCGGAGACGATGTCGCCATGACGGACGAACTGCAGGAAGGCACGGCCAAGCGCCAGAGGATCAACACCATGATGCGCAAAGAAACGCTTGTCTTCATAGGCGACGAGCATCTTCACAAGGTCCGGATCAATCGCCGCCTTGTCCGCCTGAAAGCGCCAGAAGCCGTCCCGCGTCGAAAAGGCGCGCAGCAGGGCACCATCGCGGTCAACCATTTCACGTGATATTTCAAGCGCTTGCGGCAACGGCGGCGGATAGGCCTTGTCAACATGATCCAATACAAAGAGGCCAACGCCGACGGCAAGCGCGAGGCTCGCTGCCGCAAGTCCCGATTTGCGCAGGCGCGTCATCACTGACCGGTGACGACTGACATGCGCCCGGTCGCGGTGCGTGCCGAGTAGCCCGGGCGGTACATGTCTTCAACCGATGCGGCCGGCAAGATGTAGGTACCGGGCGTCACAGCGCGGACGACATAGGCAAGGTTGAACGACCTTGCTCCAGACGAGGACGGGTCCAGCGCAGCCACAAACCGGTCCGACCGGAACTCGGTGTGGGCAACTTCAATCTGGCCGAGCCAGCCAAAATTGGCCAGTTCCGCACTGCCAACCAGACGCGGATTGGCAGCTTCAAGACCTGCAGGAAGCAGATCGGTGATGAGCAGTCGCGAGGGCCAGTTGTTGTCTTCCTTGATGGTCAGCACAACGACAAACCGGTCGTTTTGCTTGGCCTCGGTGACGTTGGTTTCGGTGCCGTCCAGCGTGTAGTAAGCCCGGCTGATGGCAAAGCCGTTGCCACCGGCAGGCAGCGGATCGCGCGGGGCGGCAATGCTGGTCACGACGGCAATGGCCGGGTCATTGCCGGTATTCACCAGTTGCAGAGAGTTGGCTTCCAGCGCTTCGCCGGTGACAGTCTTGGAGTAGCCGCCAGTATGGGCTTCTCCATTGACCGTCAGGGCGATTGCAGTGACGCCTTCCCTGATGGCGCGGGCAGCCATCAGCATCCATGCCTCTTCCTGAGTCGAGGTGTAGCGGGCCCGCTGGCGCAGCGCAGAAACATGATTGACCATTGCCGGAACCGATTGCGGCACCGGACGGGTTTCGGCAGCCAGCGCCAGCATGGCCGCGTCATCGCGCAAAGCAGAGCCATAATCACCGCGCGAAAGGTCAAGCGTTGTTCCAGACCTGGCCAATGACAGCGCAGACTCAAACGCCGCGTCTGCCTTCGGCTGATCGCCATAAAGGGCAAGCGCCGCGCCGAGATGGGCGCGGGCCATGGGGCTTGCAAACTTGTCAAGCTGGCTTTCCGAATAATAGCGAAGGTCAGTTGCGGAAGCGCGTTTGTTGCGCGCCAGAACATAGAGCGCATAGGCGATCTGGTTGCCTTGGGTGGCCAGATCCACCTCTAAAGACAGGGCGTTTTGCAGATTGTCGAGCGCAATCAGCATCGCCTCTTCCGGCACGTCGAACTGTTGCTCGCGGGCGCGGGTGAGGAAATCGCTGACGTAGGCATCCAGCCACAGATCGCCGGAACCCGGACCCCAAAGGCCGAAGGAACCGGACGAGGACTGATAAGACAGGACACGGGTGATGGCCTCCTTGATCCGGTCCTGAACCAGCGGATCATCGGGCATGCCCGACGCCTTGGAGAGTTCGCTGACATAGAGCAGCGGCAGTGCCCGGCTCGTCGTCTGCTCGGCGCAGCCATAGGGATAGCGGTCGAGCGTCATCAGCATGGCGGGAATGTCAAACGCGCCGGAGCGCAGCACCGAGACGGTGACCGCAGCATCGGACAAGAGGCTGTCGGCGAGCAATTCCTTGTCGACCGTAAGCGCGCCGCCGTTGGCCGCCAGCGGCAGTTCTCGCCGCGTGGTGACCGGCAACACGCCGTGGCGCACAGGAATGCTGACGGCGTTTTCGACTGTCAGACCCGAACCGTTGGATATCTTCGCCGTGAGTGCACCGGACCCGGCGTTGATTGCCACGATGGTTGCCTTCACCGTTTTACGTTCGCCTGCAGCCAGCGTAACGGTTTCAGGCGCGTCGGCAGCGGCCAATTCGATGCCGCCTGACGGGATGAGTTCCAGCGCATAATCACCTGCCGGGCCATCGGTGTTGGCAATGTCGATGTTGACTTCCGACACATCGTCCGGCGCCATGAATTTCGGCGCAGATGCGATCAGCACAATCGGATCGCGGATGATGACGTCCTTGGTGGCATGGCCAACGCCAGTGGCGGTCCAGGCCACGGCATTGACCCTTGCCGTGCCGTTGAACTGGGGAATGTCAAAGCTGATGACAGCCTTGCCGGATGCATCAAGCGTTACCGGCCCGGCAAAGAACGCCACCAGCTTTTCCGTTGGCGGGCTGCCCTTGGACGAGGCGCTCGGCGCATCGCCGCCAGTGCGCAGCTTGCCAAACTCTCCGCCAGAACCGTCGATCAGGCGGCCATAAATATCACGCATCTCAAGGCCCATCTGCCGCTGGCCGAAATACCAGCTGTCCGGATCCGCAGGCTGGTGGCTGGTGAGATTGAGAATGCCGACATCCACGGCCGACACGATCACAAACGCGTTTTCGTTGGCGCCGGCGCCCGCAACAGATACCGGAATGGTCAGGGTCTGGCGCGGCTGAATTTTCCCGGGCGTTTCAAGCGAGACGGAAAGCTTGCGGTCTTTCGGGTCAATGCCCATCCATTTGACGCCGATGGCGCGCATCGGCATGCGGGTTTCGACGCTGTCGCCGGGCCGGTAGAGCGTTGCCGTCACATAGGCGCCCGCACCCCAACCATCGGGGATTGCTATGTCGATTGTCGCACCTTCGGCGGGGATGGCGGCGACCTGTGTCGACAGAAGTTTTTCGGTGCCAATGGTGATCAGCGCCTCGCCGGCAAAGCGCGGGGTGATTTTCAGCTTGGCCGTATCGCCGGGCACATAACCGGACTTATCCAGTGCGATTTCCAACCCGTCCGGCGTTTCGGTCGAGGCGGATTCGACATACCAGCCTGCGTAGAAATCCGAGCTGGTGACCGGGCCGTCCTCCGCTTCGCTTTCCACTTCCAGGCGGTACTGACCCCACTCGACGTTGGCGGAGATTGCAACGTCTTCGTCCACTTTGGTCGAGAGCGTGCCATCGGCGACCTTGGTCGAGAAATTCACCGCCTCATAGCGCCAGGAGGAGCCATCGCGGTACCATTGGTAATTGCGGTCGATTTTGACCAGCGACCATTTCAATCCGTCAAGCGCCGTACGGGTTCCGTCGGCGCTGGCGCTGATCACCTTGAACGAGGCGGTGGAGTTTTCGGGCGTCTGTCCGTCGGCGAAATTCTGTTTGATGCCGATCATGTCGCCAGAAGGCGGGACAGCGATATCCAGCGAGCGTTCAACCGCGCGCCCGCCGTTTTCGCGCATGCGCACCCGCACCGCCACATTATGCAGCAAGCCGGTATCGGGCTCCGCGTCCAAAGTGACGGGGAATGTTGCCTTGCCATCATCATCGAGCGCCGGAAGATCGGTGAGATTGTTCGTTGACGCAGATTCCGGCTCTTCGTCATTGTCGACAAAGCCGAATTCATAACCGGGAAAAGCGGCCCAGCTTCGTGTGGGCGTGAACACCATCTCGCCTTCAAGCGTCATGCCGGCGGCAGGCGCGCCATAGAGATAGCGCCCGTCCACGGTGACATCGGCAGCGCCTTCATCGTTGAAGCCTTCGCTGGCGAGCGTGAACTCGGCCCGGTCGGGGATGAAATCTTCGACCAGCACCTTGGCTTCGGCCACCGGATCCTCTTTCGGATCGGTGTGGATGCGCACCATCCACGCGCCTTGCTGGGCATTGCCGGGAAGCGCCAGATCAACCGCGTGGCCGCCGAGCGATGCGCCGGCAGAAACGATACGCCGCTCTTCGACGCCGTCCGGCCGGTCGAAAATGAACGTCAGCGGCAGGTTCGACACCGCGTTGGCGGCGCTGTCGCGGGCAAGGGCGGCTGCATGGATGGTCTCGCCCGGCCGGTAGACGCCGCGCTCGGTCCATGCATAGACATCCAGCGCGCCGGGCGCAGGGCGGCCGGTGACGCCGCGGTCCGACAGGTCGAACCCGGCCTTGGCCATGTCGAGAAAGACAAAGTCAGCGCCAGCCTTGTCTGCGGTCAGCACAGCTGGCGCAAGCCCGTCCGTGCCGCGTGTGCGGCCGGGTTCAAAGACGGCTTTGCCGTCAGCGTCGGTCGTAGCTTCGCCGAGCAATTCATTGTTTTTGGCCAGCAGTTTCAATGTCACGCCAGCCACTGGTTTTGCCGTGCCAAGCGAGCGGGTGAAGACACTCAGGCCGTCGGTGCCGGCATAGGTCGAAACGCCAATATCGGAAACGACAAACCACTGCGTCGCCTTCGGGTCCCATTCCTGCGCCTGAACGCCTTTCGCTTCGGCGGTCATTACATAGACCCCGGGCTTGCGGTCCGGCAACGCCTCGTCAACCGGGAAGGAGGTGATGGTTTCCTTGTTGAGATCCATCGACAATGTCATTGCGCCGGTCCAGACCGGTTCGCCGATCTCGCTCTTGACCCGCTCAATGCCGTAGGAATCCAGTTGCGTCAGGAACTGCGACCCATACAGCAGCGACGGCAGCGAGCGGTCGTTGACGCGGTAGAGCTTCAGGTCTGTCGAGGTCAAATTGACCGATGTGACCGGAATGGCGCGGCGCGCGGAACCCGGCAGCACATAGGCCTCGCCGTTGAAGCGCACATACGGGTCGCGGTCGCGCACGAAGACGGACAGCGTCACCGGGCTTTCGATCACTTCGCCGACAACGGACGGCAGACCCTGGCGGATGGTGACCTTGTAGCGTTTGCCATATTCCAGGCCATCAGCGCACAGTTGCTGATCATCCTTGGTGACGGACTTCGGCGC
>JBAVTG010000111.1:0-1839 GCA_049696015.1 Rhizobiaceae bacterium
GGCCGCCGGTTCTCATCAGCCGAGACGCGCGCATAGTGATAAAGTTTCTGGTTGGCGAAAAACGCCACCTCATCGTCATATTCCATCTGGTTGGAAATCTCGGCAACGCCCGCGCCGGTCACTGAACCCAGATTGTGATACCACCAGTCAATACGCTCCCCCGGCTTGCGATAGTCCGGCGTCCAGCCAAAATCGGCCGGGTAAATATCCGTCGTCAGCCGCTCTTCGAAGCCGTGCATCTGGTCCGGCCCGACAAAATGCATCTTGCCGGAAAGCGCCGTCTCATAGCCGGCGCGGCGAAGGTGATGAGCATAAGTGGGTACATCGGAGCGGAACTCGGCGGCGTTGTCGTAAACGCCGGTGCGCGATGGCAGCTGCCCGGTCATGAACGAAGCGCGGGCAGGGGCGCACAGCGGCGAGCCGGTATAGGTGTTGGAAAACCGCACCGACCGTTTGGCCAATGCCTTCAGGGCCGGCGCATGCAGAAAATCCGCCGGGCCATCGGGATAGAAGGTCCCGTTGAACTGGTCGGTCATGATGATCAGGATGTTTGGCCGCGTCTTTGTCATGGTCTTGGTCATGCTTGCCCCCGCGCAAGCATCGTATCGAGATAGTCGTGGATCAGTGCCAGCGCACTGGTCCGTTCCGGCCCGCTCTGCTTCAGGCCGCGGCGGATATAAAGCCCGTCAATCAGTGCCGCGATGCCCTCTGAAATCTGCTCAGCTTCAGGACGCGGCTTCAGTTTCACAAGATCAAACATCAGGTTGGAATGCAGCCGCCGCGCATAAACCGACAGCAAATGCCGCATGGCGCCCGACCGTTGCGCCTCCATGTAAAACGAAAGCCATGCCGCCACTGTTCCGGCTGCAAACTGCTTGTCGGAAAAGTTGACATCGATCAGCGCCGAAAGCCGCTCGTGTGGTGTCATTGAAGGCGTCACCCGCGCCCGCAAATCCTGCGCAAGCTCCGTCAGAAGCGCGCGCATCGTCGCCTCCAACAGCCGCTCCTTGTTGCCAAAATAGTGATGCGCCAAAGCCGTCGAGACACCGGCCCGCCCGGCTATGTCCGACACGGTGACATCCAGCGCCCCCCGGTCGCCAATCGCCGCAATCGCCGCGTCAATCAGTGCCCGGCGGCGTATTGGCTCCATTCCAACTTTCGGCATTGATCGCACCCTCGCAGAATAGACAATTATTATTGATTGATCAGTCAATCAAGGAAAATAACAGAAGCGCCAAAGGCAAGATTATCCGCATTCCCGAGCGTCCTTTGCGGCACGGGCAAGACCCGTGGCCCGCCCCGGTTGGTGCCAAAGGCAAATGATGGCAAGCGCCAAGGCCGGGATTTATCCTCCTTCTCCCCGCGTCTCTCGCGGGGAGAAGGTGCCGACAGGCGGATGAGGGGTACAAAAGGCTCAGAAGTTGGTTGGTATCAAATAAAGATTTGGAATCAACAAGTTGGTCAAAATGGCCACATGCCCCTCATCCGCCTTCGGCACCTTCTCCCCGCCAGAGAGGCGGGTAGAAGGAGGATAATCGCCGTGACTTTATCCACGTCTCAAAAACCTATTCCAAAATGCAACCTTCACTTATCGAAGGTTTTTCGCATTGGACTGGAACCTCGCCATCCGCCGCAACCGCGAACAACTGCGCCAGATCGTCATGGCGCTGTTTACGCTGGCTGGCATGCGCGTCGGCGGTTCGCTCTTCACTCTGCGCCGCGACGTCTTCGCCGCCATCCTGTTCGTCCTGCGCCCCGCCGAATCCGCCGTCCGCCGCCTGATCGTCATTGCCGCGCATGGTTTGATCTTAAAGCCGAAATCCACCCGTCCGTTCGTCA
>JBAVTG010000112.1:0-5154 GCA_049696015.1 Rhizobiaceae bacterium
CCACCGGCACAATGGCGACTTTCACACCACCAATGTCTTTCATCGTCACGCCGCCAAGCCCGTCAATCGCCGAGCCGTCAGCCTTGGTCAGGTTGATCGCCGCCCACGGATATTTCGAGGATTTGACCCGCTCCATGAACAGTTCGGGGCCGAAATCAAATTCATGATTGCCCGGAACCGCCAGATCGAACGGCACTAGGCTGGTCAGGTCCACCATGTTCTGCCCTTTGTCGAGGCCCGACAAAAGCGACGGTGAAAACATGTCGCCGTCAAACAGATACAGGGTATTCGCGTTTGCTGCCCGTTCCGCCCGCGCCACGGCGTTCAGCCGCGCCACACCGCCACGCGCCTTGCTGCCATCGAATTTATAGATATCGCCGACGCCCAGCAGCGTGATTTTCACGGTCTCCGCCATCGCGGGTCCGGACAGGCTGGCAGCTGAAAGTCCAGCCAATAATATGTTGCGGAAGAGACGGAATTTAGACATGGCATGCTCCTTGGCATTGGATCCAGACGTCACCCCGGTTGCCAGTTAAGCGCGTTTCAATCCGGGCTGCAATCCGCAAGTCTTGCCCTTTGCACATGTCAGTTTGCTGACATCAGGCTCCCATTCGCTGCGCCATCCAGCGCATCAACCATGCGACGGCGGCAAATGCGCCTGACAAAATCACAAACAGCCATGGCGAATTGATCGGCGCAGCTTCAAACCAGGTCCGCAGCGCCAGCGCCGCAAACAAGACAGCCGTGAGGGTCATCAGCCATTTGGTGGCGGTAATGCAGGCAAAAGCAACTGCTCGGGAAATTTCCATGTCATTTTCTCTTTGCAAAAATTGAAGGCAAACTCAACACCACATCCAGTCCATTATGCGACATTGCCAACTTTCTCCTTTTCCCTGGAAAAACTTTGTGCCACAAGGACTTTCCGGGGCCTGCGCCATGAAAACAAGCATTTGTCTTGCCTTTCAGCGACACAGCGCGCTCATCCCGGGCTTTTGCGGGGAACGCCATGAACAGCAAATTCGGCATCAAACGGTCCATCGTCTTCTTCCTGGTGCCAGACTTCTCGATGATCGCATTTGCGACAGCCATCGAGCCGCTGCGCCTCGCCAACCGGATGCTGGGTTACGAGTCGTACAAATGGCGCCTCGCCTCTGTTGATGGCAAGCCGGTCACCGCCTCCAATGACGTGTCCTGTGCCGTGACCACTTCGCTGGAAGACGAACGGCGGATGATGATGGGCCAAGACAAACCATCGATGATTTTTGTCTGCTCTGGTGTCAATGTCGAGAGGTACAACAACAAGTCGGTATTTGCTTTCCTGCGGGAAGAATACAACCGTGGCGTTTCGGTCGGCGGCCTGTGCACGGGTGCGCACATTCTTGCTGCTGCTGGCCTCCTGTCCGGCAAGCGCTGCGCCATCCACTGGGAAAACCTTCCCGGTTTTTCCGAGGCGTTTCCAAAAGCCAATGTTTTTGCCGACTTGTTTGAAATTGATTCAAACGTCTACACCTGCGCTGGCGGCACGGCGGCACTGGACATGATGGTCAAGCTTATCGGCGATGATCACGACGAAAACCTGGTCAACCGCGTTTGCGAGCAGGCGCTGACTGACCGGGTCCGCAAGCCGCAGGATCGCCAGCGCCTGCCGCTGCGAGCCCGTCTCGGTGTGCAAAATTCCAAGGTTCTGACCATCATTGAGCTGATGGAAGCCCACCTTTCCGAACCGCTGTCGCTGATCGACATTGCCGATCATGTCGGCCTGTCCCGCCGCCAGATCGAACGGTTGTTCCGCCACGAAATGGGGCGCTCGCCTGCGCGCTACTATCTCGAAATCCGCCTCGACCGTGCGCGCCATCTCCTCATCCAGTCCGCGTTGCCAGTCGTCGAAGTCGCGGTCGCCTGTGGATTTGTCTCGGCGTCGCACTTTTCAAAATGCTATCGCGAGATCTACGGCCGCTCGCCGCAGCAGGAGCGGATTGAGCGCAAAGCGCCGCTGGCGGCCTGAAATCAGGACCGCTCGCCGCCTGAATGGCAAAGCCGTGAAAGAAAGCCTTTACCAGACCGGTTAACCGCAAACTAAGCGGGCGCATGTACTATTTTGGCTGGCATTCAAGTCAGGACAAACAATGCGCGCCCCTATCATGTCGCTGCTCGCGTCTGAACCGTACCAATCCGGCACAATCACAGGTTTTGCCGCCTTGGGTTCTGCCGCAGTTATCAACCTGGCATCGTACTACCTGTTGGGCAGCGCCAGTGCGCCGGGCACATCAGGATTCCTTCTGGCCGTTGCGGTATCTGCAGTCGCAGGCTCCATTGCCGGCGCGCGCGCCAAACGACGGGCAGATATCAGCCACCAGGATCTTGAACTGGCGGCGAAGTTCACGGCAGGCGATTACTCGTCCTGTATCCGCAGCGCCGAGCAATCCGATTCGGCTATGGCGGGCGCGATGATGGCCATCGCGGAACGGCAGCTGCAGATAGCCACCGCCAACGCCAGGCTGATCAACGATGCGTCGTTGCGGCAAGACCAGCTGTTTTCTGCGCTCGATTGCGTGGCAGATGAAATCGCCGTCTATGACAGGAGCGGATTGCTCGTTGCCACAAACAAGGCATTCAGCCGCCGCTGCAATCAAATCGGCGCTCTGGTCGAGCCCGGCATGCTCCAGGCAGAGGTTCTGAACGCACTGGCAAAATCGCAAGGCGCCCGCTTGCCCATGAACGAGCGTGACACCTGGTTCAAACTGCAAGCTGATATCCGCGCTGAATCGATGCAGTCTGGCAAGCCGGTGCGCTTTATGCGGTTCCACGGCGAACCGGCAACCATTCTTGTCGAAAAGACATCTGACGGGAACACAGTTGAACTCATCCGGGATATCGGACGCGACATGGAATTGGAAGAGCGTGCGCTTCGTGCCGAGCGAGAGGCCGTTGCTGCCGATCGCATCAAGTCTGTGACGCTATCGCGGCTCAGCCATACAATCCGCACCCCCATGACAGGTGTTTTGACGGCTGCCGAGTTGATGTTGAATTCTGATATGGACGCGTTGCAGCGAGACCGGCTGGATATTATCCGGCGTTCAGCGGGCACGCTTTTGGGTGTGGTGCAGGACATGTTCGATCTTGCAAACGAAACCACGGAGGTTGACGGTGCTCAATTGCCTGCCGGGGCGAATGACGCAGCGCTCGCCAGACAGCCGGATCGTGTTATCTTGTATGTTCCCGCAAACCGTGACGTTGCGGGTGTGTGCGACCAGCTTGCAGATGACGGGTTTGATGTGGCGGTCGCCGAAAGCGCAGTGCTGGCTGTGCAAACTGTTGCACATCTGGCGCTGTCTTCAAGGCCGGTTTCGCTGATCCTTGTGCCGTCAGCCCAAGACGCCGCTGACATCCTGGCAGAACTTGACAAAAGTTCTTCGCGCCCTCATCCGCCGGTTCAGGTTTACTCGCCCCACACGGCAGTTCTCGACCGGCCAGTTGAAGCGTCGCTTTCAGTCGTGGAAATAGCCGGTTTGGCGTTGGCGACACCTGCCAATGACGTCGAAATCCTCATCGTCGAAGATGATGACGTAAACCAGATCGTCTTCACGCAAGCGCTGACTGTTTCCGGTTACTCATATGCCGTCGTTGGCAATGGCGCCGATGCCGTCGCGCTGGCAAAATCCGGCAAGCCGCGTCTTGTGCTGATGGATGTTTCCATGCCCGGCATGAATGGCATCGAAGCGACCCGCCTCATCCGCAGCCAATCACGCGATGCCCAGGTTCCGCCGGTGATCATCGGCATGACCAACCATTTCCTGCCCGGCGACAAAGGCAAATGCCTTGCGGCTGGCATGGATGATTATACGTTAAAGCCAGACAACGCTTCCGCTTTGACCACGCAAATCGAGCAATGGCTGAGCCTCAAACCGATGAAAAAGGCCGGGTAGCCCTCGCCTTTCGTCATCAGCTCCGCGGCTTGGAATTCTCCGGATCATAGAGTGGCTTATAGCCTACGCCCGCGACCTTGACCGGGTAACGTTCGCCGAAATACTCGATCTCGAACATGTTGCCTTCAATGGCGTGGGCATGCGGCAGGTAGGCGAGCATGATGGTTTTGCCGATCGTCGGGCCATACGCCATCGAGGTGGTGAACGAGCGGCGGCCGTGCCCATCGACCAGCGTCTCGCCGGTTGACGGGTCAAGGATGGGGCTGATACCGACCGGGTAGCGGTTGACGCCGTTGGAATCCACATTGGCTTCGAGCGTCAGCGTACACAGCATCGCCACCTGATTGGCCAAGGCGCGGTGGGCGATGTTGGCAGCCTTGCCGCGGAAGTCGGCTTCCTTGACCTTGGGCCGCTGAAGATCGGACTCGATCAGATTGTATTCGGTCAAAAGATCAGCGTTCTGAAGGCGCAAGCTCTTTTCCATGCGCCTTGTGTTCGCATAGGTCTCGACGCCAAATGGCATCACGCCAATTGCAAAAAGCGCATCCCAGACCGGCAGCGCATCATTGTACGGCATATGCAGTTCCCAGCCCTGCTCGCCGACATAGGAAATGCGGAAAGCCGTGACCTCCTTCCCGGCAATGCGCAGCGGCCTGAGCGCCGCGAACGGAAAATTCTCAGGGTCGAGCGCCGCCGGATCCTCGACAACCTTCTTTAGCGTCGCACGCGCATTCGGTCCCCAGATGCCAAGCGTAACCAGTTCGCTTGAGCGATCCGTGACCGTGATGTTCCAGCCTTTGTCCTCAGCCAACCGCTTGATGTAAAGAAGATCGCGGGGACCCGCATCCGCGCCGTCAATCACGCGGCAGCGGTCAGCCATGCGGATGACCGTGAGGTCGGCGCGCACCATGCCGTGGTCGTCCAGGAAGTGGGTGTAGATGCCTTTGCCAATATTGGCATCGCCACCGATCTTGGCCGCGCAGATCCATTCCATTGCTTCCACATGGTCCGGGCCTTCCACATCAAAAATGTAGAAATGTGACAGGTTGACCATGCCGACATCATCGCTCATCGCCAGATGCTCGGCGTTCGACACGCGCCAGAAATGGCGGTTGTCCCATTCGCTTTCCCGGACGGGAACGCGGTCGCCATATTTTTCCAGGAGATGCTCGTTGGCCGCATAGCCATGCGCCCGCTCCCAGCCGCCTAGCTCCATGAAATAACCGCC
>JBAVTG010000113.1:0-4414 GCA_049696015.1 Rhizobiaceae bacterium
AGCAGATATGGGACGGCATGGCGACCAGCTTTGCCGGTTCCGCCAGTGAAAATGATTCGCTTGCTCATGAGGTTCTCCGTTTCCTTGAATTCATTTTTCGATCTCGCAAAAAAGTGTGCACTTTAGCCGGGTTCCGGCTGGGCGCGTCGAGCGTCACCCTTTTCGGAAGGCGTTCAGCCAGCCCAAACCGGCCACCGTGCCTGCAGCCGGACGGTATTCGCAGCCGACAAAACCGCTGTATCCCAGTTCATCCAGCGCAGAGAGTATGCGGAAATCATCCAACTCGCCTGTGCCGGGTTCATGGCGCATCGGCACCGCGGCAATCTGGACATGCCCAATGATCGGCATCAGATTTTTCAGTCCGGTCAGCACATCGCCATGGATGATCTGGCGGTGGTAAATATCAAATTGCAACTTCAGATTGGCAGCGCCCAGATCAGCGATCAGATCGGCTGCGTAATTGAAATCATTCAAAAAATACCCCGGCATATCGCGCGCGTTGATCGGCTCGATCAGCACATCCAACTCCGCTTTCCCGGCTTGATCACACAGATAGTCGAGCGAATCCCGATAGCAGGCGCGGGCATGCGCATCGTCACGGCTGGCAATACCGCTCATCACATGCACCCGGGCAACGCCTGTAGCCGCGGCGTAGCGCAGGGCTGTTTCGACTGATTTTCGAAAATCGGCCTTGCGGTCCGGCAGCGCTGCCAAGCCTCGCTCTCCCGCCTGCCAATCCCCCGGCGGCAGGTTGAAAAGCGCTTGCGTCAACTGGTTGTCCTGCAGTGACTGGACGATTTGCGACAGTTCAAAATCATAGGGGAACAGATATTCCACCGCATTGAAACCCGCCGCAGCGGCCGCGGCAAAACGGTCCATGAAGGCGTGTTCCTGAAACATCATCGACAGGTTGGCGGCGAAGCGCGGCATGCTCAGCCCTCCATCCCCGGCAGATCCAGTCCTGCCAGACCCGCGATCATCCGCGCCACCGAGGCGTCATCATCGCGCCCCATGCCGGCAGCGGCGGTCATCACGAACATCTGCAACGCCATCGAGGCAATTGGAGTGGGAAACTTCAGTCCGCGGCTGATCTCGGACACGATGCCTAGGTCTTTGGTGAAAATATCCACCGCGCTGCGCGGTGCATAGTCGCCGTCCAGAATATGCGGCACACGGTTTTCGAACATCCAGGAGTTGCCCGCCGAGGCGGTAATAACCTCGTAAACCTTTGCAATATCGAGGTTCATTGCCTTGGCAAAGGTAATGGCCTCGCACGCCGCCGCAATGTGAACCCCGGCGAGCAGCTGGTTGACAATCTTGAACGCAGCGCCTGTGCCAGCCTCATTGCCCAACTCGTAGACTTTCGAGGCGATACAATCCAACACGGGTTTCACACGTTTGAACGCTTCAGGCCCGCCTGAAGCCATTATAGTCAACTCGCCTGCTGCCGCCCGCACGGCGCCTCCGCTGATTGGCGTGTCAAGATAATCCAGACCTATGGCCACCGCTCTTTCCGCAAAGCCGCGTGCGGCCTCTGGCGACATGGTGGCGCACGACAAGATGATGCCTCCGCGTGCCATCGCCGCTGCGGCGCCAGTCTCGCCAAACATCACTGTTTCTGTTTGTGTTGCGTTCACCACCACACAGATAACGACATCTGCGTTTGCCGCTGCATCTGCAGGGCTTTGCGCAGTCTTGCCGCCCAGTACAGCAAATCGTGCCAAGGCTTCTTTGTTTAAATCAAAGCCCGTCACCGAAAAGCCATCTCGCACCAGCGAAGATGCTATTCCAAAACCCATAGACCCCAACCCGATGACGCAAATGTTCAAATCGGCTCTGTTGTGCATGTTGACCCTCGATTTCATCCGCCTATGAGAAAGCCAGCAGAGTTTTGGGCAGCAGGCTTGCCTTGCGGAAATGCAAATGATAGCGCTGCCATTGATATCGATAGCGCGTGGCGGAAATGAAAAGCAAGGACTTAGTTCTGTGTTCTGCCAATTGAGTTGATCTTGTTTCAATCTACTCGACAGCCGCGTCACACCTGGTCTGGAAGTAGGATTTCGAGGCTGCTTACATTGGAGAGGACCGGCCGTGCTTATTGGCGCAGTTGCAGACGACATAACGGGCGCTACAGACCTGTGTCTGATGCTCACGCGCGAGGGATTGCGCACGGTTCAAATGATCGGGCTGCCCCAAAAGCATAATCTGCCCGAGGCGGACGCGATAGTCATTGCATTGAAGTCGCGCTCAATTCCGGCAGCCGAGGCGGTTGAAAAGTCAGTCGCCGCTGCCAAACTCTTGCTGGCCGGTGGAGCAGTTCAGCTTATGTTCAAATATTGCTCCACCTTCGATTCGACAGACGCCGGCAACATCGGTCCGGTCACCGAGGCCCTGTTGGCCTTGTGCGGCGGCGGTCTGACCATCGCTTGTCCATCGTTTCCGGCGGCGGGACGGACGACGTATCGCGGCCATTTGTTCGTAGGTGATGCGCTGTTGTCAGACAGCCCGCTGAAGGATCACCCGCTCAATCCGATGCACGATGCCAATCTGGTGCGGGTGTTGGGACGGCAGACCAGGCTCCCGGTCGGGCTGGTGTCGATAGACACCATTGCGAAGGGGGAGACAGCGGTGCGGCAGGCGTTCGCCGCGCAGCGTGCAGACGGAAAACAGATACTTATCGTCGATACTCTGCAAGACGCCGATCTGCGTACCATTGGCGCGGCCTGTTCCGATATGCGGCTGGTCACAGGCGGCTCTGGAATCGCCTTAGGACTGGCGGCGAATTTCGTGCGTGCAGGCAAGGTTGTCCCTCGCCCGCCGCAAATGCATATGGCCGCGCCCCGGGGTCGGGCGGTGGTTCTGGCAGGGTCATGCTCGGTGGCGACACGCGGGCAGATTGCCACGGCACAGGCGGCTGGCCTTCCCTCGCTGGCGCTGGAGGTTGATGCACTGATCACTGGCCAGCAAACTGCGGCCAGTCTGGCCGATTGGGCGATAGCGCAGCCGCAAAACAGTATCCCGCTGATCTATTCGAGCGCGGACCCGGCAACTCTGCAGGCGATTCAGACGCGAGTGGGTCAACACGCTTCTGGCGCACTAGTGGAAGCCACATTGGCCGAGGTGGCTCGCCTTTTGCAAAGTGCCGGCTTCAGCCGTTTTCTGATTGCGGGGGGCGAAACCTCGGGCGCGGTGGTTGCGGCACTGGGTGTCACCGCCTTGGAAATTGGCCCGGAAATCGCCCCCGGAGTCCCGTGGACGCGCAGTATTTCCGGACCGGATCTGGCATTGGCGCTGAAATCGGGCAACTTTGGTGCTGAGGATTTCTTCTTGAAAGCCTGGACCTTGCTGGAAACGGAACCTGCCAATGCATGAAGAAACCCGCGTCCGGGATGAAATCTGCCGGGTCGGCGGCTCGCTGTTTGACCGCGGTCTGACGGCGGGATCCAGCGGCAATATCTCGGTGCGGCTGGAAGATGGCGGTTGGCTGATGACGCCGACCAATGTGTCCTTGGGCGCGTTGGACCCAGTGCGGCTGTCGCGGCTGGATGCCGGCGGAAAGCTGATCTCAGGCGACGCGCCGACAAAGGAGGCATTCTTGCATCTGTCGATGTATGGTGAACGCAAGGATGCCGCCGCAGTGGTGCATCTGCATTCCAGCCATGCCACCGCCGTCAGCATCTTGCGTGATGTCGATCCCAACGACGTGCTGCCGGCGTTGACTGCCTATTATGTCATGCGGGTCGGGCGGCTGCCTTTGGTGCCGTATTTCGCCCCCGGTGACCCAGATCTGGCGCATGCGGTGCGGGCTTTGGCCGGTGCGCACCATGCCGTTTTGTTGGCCAATCATGGCCCGGTGGTGGCCGGGACCAGCCTTGCCAATGCGCAATATGCCACCGAAGAGCTGGAAGAAACCGCCAAGCTGTTCTTGATGCTGCAAAATCAGGCTCTGCGTTTGCTGACGCCCGAACAGGTCGCCGATCTGCGCCGCCGCTTTGCCCAATCCTGACACACCTGGAGAAAGATCTATGACGCAAGCACATGAAAAAGTTGGATTTATTGGACTTGGCCTGATGGGGCAAGGCATGGCCAAGAACATTGTCGAAAAAGGCTTTCCGCTGACCGTCGTTGCGCATCGCAAGCGCGCGGCAGTGGATGATCTGGTGTCGCGCGGTGCGGTGGAAGCCGCCTCGGTGGAAGACCTTGCGCGCAGCTGCACAGTAATCCTGATGTGCCTGACCGGTTCGCCCGAGGTTGCCGCAGCGGTCGCGGCTATGAAACCGGGTCTCGCCAAGGGCACGGTGATTGTGGATTGCTCGACCTCTGACCCGACTGTGAGTCTGGCATTGGCAGCAGAACTGGCCAGCATCGGCGTCGATTTTGTGGACGCGCCATTGTCGCGCACCCCGAAAGAGGC
>JBAVTG010000114.1:0-9198 GCA_049696015.1 Rhizobiaceae bacterium
GACAACATCTCGGTTGACGTGACGCTGATTGTGCCGATCGCCATGGAAGACAAACTGCGCTTCGCCATCCGCGAAGGTGGCCGCACGGTCGGCGCGGGCATCGTGGCGAGCATTATTGAGTAATTGATCAGAAGGGACTTTGCCGTGGCAGGATCCCAAGCATTCGCGTTCATGAAGCGGGCGGTCCTTAGGGCCGCCCGATTTGTTCCGGAGGGCCGCGTGACCACAGCCGCTGAGATCGGACGCGCGCTGAATATTCCGGCACGGCATGTGGCCTATATTCTGGCGATGCTGACAGAAGAGGAACGGCAGGCGGCTCCGGCGCATCGCGTTGTGCCAAAGGATGGAAAGTTCGGCAAACCCGATGGACTTTCGCTCAAAGCCGCGGCTGCTGTCCTCGCGCTGGCCTCTGAAGGGGTGAGCGTTGACCCGCGCGGTGTGGTTTCAGACTTTAAAGGACGGTATCAGGCGCTGCCGAATACCTATTCCAGCACCCGTTGGGACGACGAGGCAGCGCTTGGCGCTCTAGAGTTTTTCGGGGATTGATGAGTTCATCATATTGAACAATTGCAGCAGCTTCGAGCATCACTTATTGAGCCGCGCTTTCCAATCCCGCAACAGAACAACGCTGCCATGTGACGCCGCCTTGGCCAAGTGTTTGGCGTCCGAAGTCAAGAAGATACCGCCAATTTCCAAAGCGAGCGCGTGATAGGAAGAATCGTAGAAGGTGGGAAATCCAGTCTTTTGGTGTCCACTGTTTGCGATGACAATTGCTTGCTTCACTGTCTCGTCATTCAGATCGGTGATTTCGAATCCTGCGTTTTGAAATTCGCGAATAAGGCCAAGTGCAGCCTCTGCCCCAAAGGGCGAAGGTGCAGCAACGGCAAGAACTTCGTACAGGAAAAGGCTCGGCGCAACGAGACGCAAATCGCTCGTCCGGGCAAAGTCAAGAAACTCAATGGCGTCGCTTCTGTCGTCTTCCAGCAGGAAAATCTTGTTGAAGACACATGAATCAAGAACAACTATGTCCGGCATGGCACTAGGAGTTCGAGTCAGCAGAGCCGGGTTCACGAAGCGCGCGGACCATTTCTTCTGAACTTTTTGAGACCTTCACAGGCTGAATCGATCGAACGGACTCCAGAAAGCTTTCAAAGTTCTCCCGCTTTTCAATGGCAGTCAGAACCTGCGACAGGGCGTCATTGATGAGCGCCGTTTTCAGTCCTTTCGGCACACTTGCGAGCCGCTTTCTGTTTTCGGCGGTGACATAGATCGACATTCTCGCTTTGGCTTCAACTTTTCTCGCAAGGGTCATATCAATCACCTTTCGTGCTATTGATAGCATCACAATATGTCATCAAATCGTAGAGTCAAATACCGTCGTTTTGGTTGCCGCCTCAAAACTCCGGCAACGGTTCACGAAATAACTTGAAATCGCCACGCCCTTATGAAATTGAGACGCCACGATAGGGGTATAGCTCAGTTGGTAGAGCGGCGGTCTCCAAAACCGCAGGCCGCGGGTTCGAACCCTGCTGCCCCTGCCATTTCAATCATTCATGTCGAAAGTCTAAGCGCAACAACTCACGGCCCGCTTGTCTCGGGCCGGGATATCGTGCAGCTTTAAAGTTTGAGATCTTGATTGAGGCAGGGATGAGAAATGGCATTGAGGCGAGCGGCGAAACCGGCGCAGCATGTGTCGGCGGACATGGTTGCTGGATTGGTGCAGTCAGGCATGTGGCTCGACTATGGCACATCGCTCTGCCAGCCGGATGTCTTTGACAAGGCGCTGGGCAAACGAATCCAGGGGCTGACAAACCTCAAAATCCGCAACTGCCTGACGATGAAACCGCGCGCGGTGCTGGATGCTGATCCGAAAGGGGATCATGTCCATTGGTTTTCGCTGCACTTTTCCGGCTATGACCGCAAGAAGCACGACGAGGGCCGCTGCCACTATCTGCCGGTCAATCTTGGTGAGATTCCAGACTATTACCGCCGGTTCATCGCGCCCGTCGACATGGTCATCCTCAAAGCCTGCCCGATGGATGAAAACGGCTATTTCAACATGAGCGCCGCCAATCTCTGGCACCGGGCGATCATCGAGCACGCGCGCATCGTTGTCATCGAGACGACCAAGGGCAACCCGTATGTCCACGGTGTTGATGCCGGTATCCACGTCAGCGAGGTCGACTACATCATTGAGGGAGATGATGCCCCGGCTCCGGAGCTGCCGAATCCGGCGCCGACGGACATTGATCGCGCGGTTGCGCGCTACATTGTGGGCGAAGTAGACAACGGCTCATGCTTGCAGATTGGCATCGGCGGCATGCCGAATGCCGTCTGTGCGCTGTTGCTGGAGAGCGGTGTAGATGATCTTGGCGTGCACACCGAGATGATGACGGACGGCATTGCCGAACTTTACCGGGCAGGGCGGGTCAGCGGCGCGCGCAAGGCGCTGGACCCGGGCAAGATTGTCTATTCGTTCGCTCTCGGATCAAGGGCACTCTATGAAACGCTCGACCACAACGCGGATATGCTGTGCTGTCCGGTGGATTACACCAACCTGCCGTCCAACATCATGCAAAATACTGGTGTGGTGTCGATCAACAGCACCACACAGGTGGACCTCCAGGGGCAGGCGGCCTCCGAGTCCGACGGCAACCGGCATCTGACCGGCACTGGCGGGCAGCTGCAATTTGTCCGCGGCGCTTACGCATCCAAGGGCGGCAAGTCATTCCTGTGCCTGCCGTCGACCTACGACAAGCGCGGCGAGCGCCGCAGCCGGATAGTTTTCAACTTGTCGCACGGCAACATCGTGACCACGCCGCGCTCGGATGTGATGTATGTTGTCACCGAGTACGGCATCGTCAATCTCAAGGGCAAATCCGTGCCTGAGCGCGCCAAAGCGCTGATCAGCATAGCGCATCCGGATTTTCAGGAAGTGCTGGAACGGCAGGCCTTCGACCAAGGGCTCCTGCCGAAGGGGCTTTCTTTCTAACTCTCCTGACCGATTCCCGGCGCACGCTTTTCAACGAATGCATCGATCCGCTCGCCAGTGTCCGGCATCATCATGTTGCGCGCCATGATGTCTCCGGCAAAGGCATAGGCGTCCGGTAGAGACATCTGGCGTTGTTTTTGGAACACGGCCTTGCCATAGCGGACGGCTTGCGCGTCCTTGTCCAAAATGGTCCGCACTTTGGCCTCAACCGCTTCATCAAGCGCCTCGTCAGCCACGGCCTGATTGACAAGCCCGCGCGAAACCGCCGTCTCCGCGCTGATAAAGTCCCCGGTAAACAGCATGTCAAAGGCCTGCTTGGCCGGGATGTTGCGTGTCAGTGCCACGGCCGGTGTTGAGCAAAACAGCCCGACGTTGATACCCGAGACAGCAAAACGCGCGCTGTGGGACGCGATCGCAAGATCACAGCTTGCCACCAGCTGGCAACCCGCCGCAGTAGCGATGCCGTGGACACGCGCAATGACCGGAACGGGCAGGGCGGCGATCGACTGCATGACCGCTGAACAGCGCGCGAACAGGTCTTGATAATAGGTCAAATGCGGGTTCGCACGCATCTCGGCGAGATCATGGCCCGCGCAGAAGGCCTTGCCGGAACCGGAGACAACGACGCACCGGACTTCGGGATTGCCCGCTATGCCGTCCAGTGCAGTTTGCAGCGCATCAAGCAAGTCGCTTGAAAGGGCGTTGAGCTTGCCAGGCCTGTTAAGGCGCAACTGCGCAACGCCGTCGCTTAAAGTGTGAACAAGCTTTGGCTCGTTGGCTTTGTTGTCCGAATGGTCCATCAGTGACTCTTTCATGGTTTGAGGAGAATAGGAGCAGGCGCACGCGTGTCAACGTGGACCAGGTATCAGGCGGCGGCGCGCGGCAATCTCTCAACGCCTTATGGAACCTTGCAATCCGAGAGCATCACGAACATTGTCCGAACGCGATCCGAACCCGCTGCGCAGAAGTCAAAAAACCGCTTGTGAATCGGACGGGCCGGTTCTATATGAACCACAACGAACAGGGTGCGCGGAACCAATACTGGTGCCGCGCTCCCTTTTGTCTTGAAAAACAACAAGTGATTCGGGTGGATACACCCGGTGCGGCAGGGTCAGATGGCGTCCAAAACCAACCCGTTCCAGTTCTTGCAACAGGTTCGGTCCGAAACGGCAAAAGTGACTTGGCCAAGCCGCCGCGAAACCATGATCTCCACCGGCCTGGTTTTGGCGATGGCGTTTCTGGCTGCCTTGTTCTTTTTCCTGTCGGATCAGTTGATGGCGCTCGCCGTCGAACTCATTCTCGGCCTTGGCCGATAAGTTACTGGGAATACGGGGAAATTTGATGGCAGCTCGCTGGTACATCGTCCACGCCTACTCGAACTTCGAGAAGAAGGTGGCCGAGTCGATCGAAGAGAAGGCCAAGCAGAAGGGTCTGTCCCATCTGTTCGAGAAGATTCTCGTGCCGACTGAAAAAGTCGTTGAAATCCGCCGCGGCCGCAAGGTTGATGCCGAGCGCAAGTTTTTCCCCGGCTATGTTCTTGTCCGTGCCACGCTCACCGACGAAGCGTTCCATCTGATCAAGAACACGCCGAAAGTGACCGGCTTCCTCGGATCAGATTCGCGCCCTGTGCCGATCCCCGATTCGGAAGCTGAGCGCATCCTGAGCCAGATACAGGAAGGCGTTGAGCGTCCGAAGTCGAGCGTGTCGTTCGAAATCGGCGAGCAGGTGCGCGTAGCCGACGGTCCGTTCGCCTCGTTCAACGGCTTTGTCCAGGAAGTTGACCAGGAGCGTTCGCGCCTCAAGGTCGAAGTCTCCATTTTCGGCCGCGCAACGCCGGTCGATCTCGAATTTGCCCAGGTCGAAAAGGTCTGAGGCAAAATCCCGCTCCGGCGGGCGGCATCGCGGCACAAGCCGGGATGCCAACAAACGGTGGGAGGAAGACGGACCTGGCCGGTCCGGCGACCGCACCACCAGACTGCAACCCGGCTGATGAAAATCAGCCACTCTTAGGAAGGCAGAGATATGGCCAAGAAAATTGCAGGCCAGATCAAGCTGCAGGTCCCGGCAGGCGCGGCAAATCCGTCGCCTCCGATCGGTCCGGCACTGGGTCAGCGCGGCGTGAACATCATGGAATTCTGCAAGGCGTTCAACGCCCAGACGCAGGAAATGGAAAAGGGATCGCCCGTTCCGGTCGTGATCACCTATTATCAGGACAAGTCCTTCACCTTCGTCATGAAGACGCCGCCGGTGAGCTTTTTCCTGAAAAAGGCGGCAAATTTGAAGTCCGGCTCCAAGACGCCGGGCCGTGGCAACGTGGGCAAGGTCACCAAGGCCGATATCCGCAAGATCGCCGAAACCAAGCTGAAGGATCTCAACGCCTATGACGTTGATGCCGCAATGCTGATGGTTGAAGGCTCGGCCCGTTCTATGGGCCTGGAAGTGGTGGGTTGATCATGGCCAAAATTGCAAAACGTTTGACCAAAATCCGCGACGGTGTCGATCGTGAGAAGCTGTATGCCCTCGAGGCAGCGCTGACCTTGGTCAAGGAACGCGCCACCGCCAAGTTCGATGAAACCATCGAAGTGTCGATGAATCTGGGTGTTGACCCGCGCCACGCAGACCAGATGGTCCGCGGCGTCGTCAATTTGCCAAATGGCACAGGCCGCACCGTTCGCGTTGCCGTTTTCGCACGCGGCGCCAAGGCTGATGAAGCCAAGGCTGCAGGCGCTGATATCGTCGGCGCTGAAGAGCTGTTCGAGACTGTTAACGCAGGCAACATCGATTTTGATCGCTGCATTGCCACGCCTGACATGATGCCGCTGGTCGGCCGCCTTGGTAAGGTGCTCGGGCCCCGCGGCATGATGCCGAACCCGAAGGTTGGCACTGTGACCATGGACATCACCGCGGCCGTCAAGGCTTCCAAGGGCGGCGCTGTCGAGTTCCGTGTCGAAAAGGCGGGCATTGTCCACGCCGGCATCGGCAAGGCCTCGTTCGGTGAAGGCGCTTTGGCTGAAAACATCCGTGCATTCGCGGATGCAGTCATCAAGGCAAAGCCGACCGGTGCAAAAGGCAACTATGTCAAGCGCGTGGCGATTTCCTCGACCATGGGTATTGGCGTGAAGATTGACTTGTCGACTTTGTCGGCAGCCTGAGCCTAAGTCGAGAAACCAAATCAGGATTGAGCGGCAATCGCTTGATCCATAAAAGAATTCCGGGCTTTTAATTTGAGCCCGGATTTTCCGGAAGCCAAAAACTTCCGGAAATCCTGTCCGAGATTGCAGGTGGCGCAAGCCATAATCCATTTGGGCCTGCATGAGACGGGGATGACGAGATTTTTTACCGGGCAACCGGTGCAAAATTGGTTCGAACCCAGACGGCCTTTCGCCGCCCGCAGACGAAGCGGATGCGAGGGGGACAGGATCCTCAGAGCGTCGCTGCCGGATGTCCGGGAGCGGCAAAAGGCAACCCGGCAGAGTGCAAAATGCAGTCTGCCAACTGGAGAGTGGCAGTGGATAGAGCGGAAAAGCGCGAGCTCGTCACAACGCTGAACGGCGTCTTTACGACGACGGGATCTGTTGTGGTGGCTCACTATGCCGGTCTGACAGTGGCGCAGATGAACGACTATCGTTCAAAAATGCGCGCAGCTGGCGGACACGTCAAAGTCGCGAAGAACCGTCTCGCCAAAATTGCTCTTCAGGGCACGGAGTCGGCGTCGATCACGGACCTGTTCAAGGGTCAGACGATCATCGCCTACGCAACGGATCCCGTTGCAGCTCCGAAAGTGACCATGGATTTCGCCAAGACCAATGACAAGCTCATTATTCTCGGCGGCGCCATGGGATCGACAGGCCTGAATGCGGATGGTGTCAAGGCTCTCGCCTCGCTGCCTTCGCTGGACGAACTGCGCGCACGCATTGTCGGCATGATTTCCACGCCGGCATCGCGTATCGCACAGGTCATCAACGCGCCGGCGGCTCAGCTCGCCCGCGTGTTCGGCGCCTATGCCCGGAAGGACGAGGCGGCATGAGGTTGTTCCTCGCTGCACATCACGATTCGAACCTTTGAAGGAAAAGAAAATGGCTGATCTTGCCAAGATTGTAGACCAACTGTCGGCACTGACCGTTATGGAAGCGGCTGAATTGTCGAAAATGCTTGAAGAAAAGTGGGGCGTATCCGCTGCTGCTCCGGTGGCTGTCGCTGCCGCTGGCGGCGGTGCTGCTGCAGCAGCCCCTGTTGAAGAAAAGACCGAGTTCGACGTTATCCTTCTGGATGGCGGCCCGAACAAGATCAATGCGATCAAGGAAGTCCGTGCGATCACCGCTCTTGGCTTGAAAGAAGCCAAGGACCTGGTCGAAGGCGCTCCGAAGGCCGTCAAGGAAGGCGTGTCCAAGGACGAAGCCGCCAAGCTCAAGGCCCAGCTGGAAGCAGCCGGCGCCAAGGTGGAAGTCAAGTAATTGCTGCCGGACCGGCGGGATCAATTCCCGCCGGTCCGGGCCCAAGCATCAGAGTAACCCATTTCCAAAGGGCGGGAAGCCGCTTTTTGGAAACGGGTTTTCCCCGTTCAAAGCCGCCAATCGACAGGCGGTACCATGATGTCAGCCCGATTTGGGCAATTTACGAGGAGCGACGATGGCTCAGACCCTTTCGTTCAATGGTCGCAGGCGAATTCGCAAATTCTTCGGGAAAATCCCCGAAGTTGCCGAAATGCCGAACCTTATTGAGGTTCAGAAGGCTTCATACGATCAGTTCCTGATGGTCGATGAGCCGGAAGGCGGTCGCTTGGATGAAGGCCTGCAGGCGGTGTTCAAGTCGGTATTCCCGATTTCGGACTTCTCCGGCGCGGCCATGCTCGAATTCGTCAAGTATGAATTCGAAGCCCCCAAGTTCGACGTGGACGAATGCCGCCAGCGCGATCTGACCTATGCTGCGCCGCTCAAGGTGACTCTGCGCCTGATCGTGTTTGATGTGGACGCCGACACCGGCGCCAAGTCGATCAAGGACATCAAGGAGCAGGATGTCTACATGGGCGACATGCCGCTCATGACCGACAACGGCACCTTCATCGTCAACGGCACCGAGCGCGTGATCGTTTCGCAGATGCACCGCTCGCCGGGCGTCTTCTTTGATCACGATAAAGGCAAGTCGCACTCGTCCGGCAAATTCCTGTTTGCCGCGCGCGTCATTCCTTATCGCGGCTCATGGCTCGACATTGAGTTTGATAGCAAAGACATCGTTCACGCCCGCATCGACCGTCGCCGCAAACTGCCGGTGACCTCGCTGTTGATGGCTCTGGGCATGGATGGCGAAGAAGTGCTTGGCACTTTCTACAATCGCTTCTCCTACACCCGCGACGGCAAGAACTGGCGCATTCCCTACACCGCAGAACGCTTCAAGGGCTACAAGGCCGTCACCGACATGATCAACGCCGATACCGGCGAAGTCGTGGTCGAGGCGGGCAAGAAGCTGACCGTCCGGCAGGCCAAACAGCTGTCTGACAAGGGTCTGAAGGCTATCCGCGCGACGGAAGAAGACCTGCTCGGCACCTATCTTGCCGAAGACATCGTCAACTATCAATCCGGTGAGATCTATCTCGAAGCCGGCGATGAGATCGACGAGAAGAAGTACAAGATCCTGACTGAACTCGGTCTGGACGAAATTTCCGTTCTCGACATCGATCATGTCAATGTCGGCCCGTACATCCGCAACACGCTGACCGTCGACAAGAACGAGACGCGTCAGGATGCGCTGTTTGACATATACCGTGTCATGCGCCCGGGTGAGCCGCCAACAATGGACACGGCAGAAGCCATGTTCAACTCGTTGTTCTTTGACTCAGAGCGCTACGATCTGTCGGCAGTCGGCCGCGTCAAGATGAACATGCGCCTTGATCTGGATTGCCCGGACACGCACCGCGTGCTGCGCAAGGAAGACATTATTTCTGTCGTCAAGACGCTGGTCGAACTGCGCGATGGCAAGGGCGAAATCGACGACATCGACAACCTCGGCAACCGCCGGGTTCGCTCGGTCGGCGAATTGATGGAAAACCAGTACCGCGTCGGTTTGCTCCGTATGGAGCGGGCGATCAAGGAACGCATGTCCTCGATCGAAATCGATACGGTGATGCCGCAGGACCTGATCAACGCCAAGCCGGCCGCTGCCGCTGTTCGTGAATTCTTCGGCTCTTCGCAGCTGTCGCAGTTCATGGA
>JBAVTG010000115.1:0-15727 GCA_049696015.1 Rhizobiaceae bacterium
AAATTCGAGACCGCGATTTCCGACCTTGAGGTCGAGAATATCGAGGTTGACGGCTCGATGTGGCATTTCAAATATCCGCTCGCGGGCGGCGAGAGTTACGAATATGTCGAGAAAGACGCCGACGGCAACGTGACCTTGCGCGAGACGCGCGATTACATCTCCATCGCCACCACGCGCCCCGAAACCATGCTCGGCGACGGCGCGGTCGCGGTGCATCCCTCGGATGAGCGCTACAAGCCAATCATCGGAAAACTCTGCGAAATCCCGGTTGGCCCCAAAGAACACCGCCGCCTGATCCCGATCATCACCGATGAGTATCCGGACCCGGATTTCGGCTCCGGCGCAGTGAAAATCACCGGCGCGCATGACCAGAACGACTACGGCGTCGCCAAGCGCAACGGCATCCCGATGTACCGGTTGATGGACACCAAGGGCGCAATGCGCGCCGATGGCGCGCCTTATGCCGAGGAAGCCGAGAAAACGAAAAAGTATGCGAAGGAGGCCGCTGAATCGGCAGCAAATGACTCAGGTGTCCTCGTGCCGGACGCCAACGCCGTCGATGCCATCAACCTCGTCCCCGACGAATACCGTGCCCTCGACCGTTTCGAAGCCCGCAAGCGCGTCGTCGCCGACATCGACGCCGACGGGCTGATGATCCTCGCTGAAAACAAAAAGATCATGCAGCCCTTCGGCGACCGTTCCGGCACTGTGATCGAGCCGATGCTGACCGACCAATGGTATGTCAACGCCGAAGAACTCGCCAAACCCGCCATCGCCGCTGTGCGCGAAGGGCGGACTAAGCTTGTGCCGGAGAATTGGGACAAGACCTATTATCAGTGGATGGAAAACATCCAGCCTTGGTGTATCTCGCGGCAGCTTTGGTGGGGGCATCAGATACCGGCGTGGTATGGGCTGGATGGAAAAGTCTTTGTCGCCAAGGATTCCTCTGAGGCTCAAGAACTTGCGCGAAAGCACTATGTGGACAAGCTAAATGACCCTCAGATTGAGGTCTCTGTCAGAGACGGTTCAGTTTCGGGAATTGTAGACGCGTTCGGACGTGAAATTCCTACTCCAAGATTTTTGGTCACTGGTTGGGGCGAGGAAAAGAAGCCAAGCAAAATCACCTTTGTGATATCACGCGATCCAGACGTCCTAGACACCTGGTTCTCCTCTGCCCTCTGGCCCTTCTCCACCCTCGGCTGGCCGGAGAAGACGCCGGAACTCACTCGCTACTACCAGACGGACGTTCTCGTCACCGGCTTTGACATCATCTTCTTCTGGGTTGCCCGGATGATGATGATGGGGCTGCATTTCATGAAGGACGAGGCGGGCAATCCGGTTGCGCCGTTCCGCACCGTTTATGTCCACGCGCTGGTGCGCGACAAGAACGGGCAGAAGATGTCGAAGTCCAAGGGCAACGTCATCGACCCTTTGGAGTTGATCGACGAGTATGGCGCAGACGCGCTGCGCTTCACGCTGGCCATCATGGCCGCTCAAGGGCGCGATGTGAAACTCGACCCGACCCGCATTGCCGGTTACCGCAACTTCGGCACCAAGCTGTGGAACGCCACCCGTTTTGCCCAGATGAATGGCATGGCCGCCGACGCTGCCTTCAAGCCGGACCACGCAAAGCTTGCCGTCAACCGCTGGATCCTGACGGAGCTCACCCGCGCAGCAAATGAAGTCACGCAATCCATCACCACCTACCGCTTCAACGACGCCGCCAGCGCTGCCTACAAGTTCGTTTGGAACCAGCTGTGCGACTGGTATGTTGAATTGCTCAAGCCGGTGTTCATGGGCGACAATGCAGCTGAAAAGGCCGAAGCGCAGGCTGTTCTTGCCTATGTGCTTGACGAGACCTACCGCCTCCTGCACCCGTTCATGCCCTTCATGACCGAGGAGCTTTGGGCACTGACAGCGGGCGAGGGCAATCCGCGCAAGACCTTGCTTTGCCACGCCGATTGGCCAACGCCTTCCTTCGCCGACGAGGCCGCCGCTGGAGACATCAACTGGCTGATCGACCTCGTTTCCGGTATCCGCTCCGTCCGCTCGGAAATGAACGTTCCGCCATCGACGCAGGCGCCGCTTGTCGCTGTCGGCGCGAATGACTTGAGCCAGGACCGGCTCGCCCGCCACGATGCCGCCATCAAGCGGCTTGCCCGCGTCAGCGCCATTTCGCAGGCGCCTGAAGCGCCGAAAGCCGCCGCGCAGATTGTTCTCGGCGAAACGACGATTTGCCTTCCGCTCGGCAGCCTGATCGACGTCGGCGCCGAGCGCGCGCGTTTGGACAAGGAAATGGCCAGGATCGACGCCGAGCTCGCCCGGATCAACGGCAAGTTGTCCAACGAACGATTTGTCGCCAACGCCAAGCAGGAGGTTGTCGCCGCCGAGCGCGAACGGCAGGGAGAGCTCAACATGGAAGCGGAAAAGGTCAAAATTGCCCGTGCGCAGCTTGCCAATGCCTGATGCCGGGGATTCGGCGATCCGGTGCAAGAAAACGCGCGGCAAACCGCGAATCCACTGCCAATCCCGGCGTATTGGCGGTTGCACAGAAAATTGGCGGACCCATGTTGCGATTCCGCCACAGAGCGGGAAAAGAGAATGTATCGATCGAATTGACGCAGCGTTTTCAAGGGCTTCAAACCATTTATTCAAAGGATTTGCGTCTTTGGAAATATCTTCTCCGGAAAAATGGCGGTGTCCGCCTCTATCCAGCCACTTTCCCGCCACGAAATCGGTTGCGCCCGGTGAACTTTTTGCTACCAAGTTAGCCAACGCACCTGGGTCCGGGTGGTAGTGTTTTTCGGGGGAGGCCTTCATGGCTCGCAGCATAATTACAATTTCCGCTCTCGCGCTCGTGGCGTCGGTTGGCGCGGCACAGGCCGGCGGCTTTTCGCGCGGCGCTGCCGACACCGACATCTTGTACGAAGACGGCAACTTCAACCTTCGCAATGGCGTGACCTATGTCAGCCCGTCGCGCAAATTCACGGTGAACGCGAATCCGGCGCTTGTCGGAACGAACTACACCGAACCCTACGCCGTGTTTTCCGGTGCGGTTAAACTGAACCTCACAGACGATCTGCGTTGCTCGGCGACGTATTCGCAGCCCTACGGCGGTTCTGTCGCCTATGCCGCGCCAAGCTTGCCGAGCGGCAAGCTGATCGAAGATTTCACCATCAGCGAAATGGCGCTGACCTGCGGATACAAGTTCGACCTTGCAAAAGGCCGCGCCTGGATCCTTGGCGGCATTTATCAGGAATCATTTGACTACGAGCGCGTCAACTTCCGCACCGCAACCACCCGCTTTCACCTCGGCCTTAATGGCACTGATTTCGGGTTCCGCGTTGGCGCAGCCTACGAAATTCCGGAAATCGCCTTGCGCGCCCAGCTGATGTACCGCGCCGCGTCATCCTACGGCGCTGACGGCACACTCGATGTGCGCACCTTGGCCGGGACGACGGTTGCCTCGTTCGGCGCCATTGGCACCGGTCAGCTGCCGCAGAGCGTTGAAATGAAGCTTCAGTCTGGCATTGCTCCGGGCTGGCTGGCGTTCGGCTCGGTCAAGTGGACCGACTGGAGCGTTACAGAACAGCTCATCGTCAATGTTCCGGCCATCGCTGCCACGCAGACCAACGACTATTTCTGGAAAGACGGCTGGACCGTGACTGCCGGTATCGGTCACGCCTTTAACGAACAGTGGTCGGGCGCTGCGTCCATCACCTGGGACAAGGGCGTCGGCACCGGTTATGACCTGTCATCGGATACCTGGACGTTTGGCGCTGGCGGTTCCTATAAAGACTCCATGGGCGGCGAGCTGCGTTTCGGCGGCGGCGTGACCTACATTACGTCTGCAGCGGAAAACAAGTATGGCGCATTGAACACCGCGGTTGATGGCGGCTGGGCCTATGCTCTGACGGCATCCTACAAGACCAAGTGGTAATACACGCCCTTTTGAATACAGAGCCGGGCCATGCGCCCGGCTTTTTCATTTCGATGCATTGAAATGTGACGATTCGGCAACAGTCGGTTTCATTCAGCTCCGCAACGCCAGTTATGCCCGAATTTGCCCATTTCCCGCCACAAAACAGGTCCAGCGGATAAGAAATTGAAAACCGGATTGCGCGATGATTGTCGTCAAGAACCGGTTGCAGGGCAGGTTTGAGTTACGCGAAGGGAGTTCCATATCAGGATTGGCAAGGCTTGCGGGCCGTGCAGACCGATTGGAACGAGAATACGACACAATGCGCATGATTTACGCAAAGAGGGCAATTGTTCTGGCTGTCGCCGCCGTTTTGGCCGGCGCGCCCGTTGCTCATGCATTGGACAGCAACGAAGTTTCAGAAAAGTCGAGCCCGTTTGCGCTCTTCAAGTTCGCTTTCAAGTCCTACAAAAAGGGCAAGAAAGACGATGCGATCGAGGCGTACCGCTATGCCGCCGAAAAGGGCCATGCCGGAGCGCAATGGAAACTGGCGCGCATGTACGACATGGGCGACGGTGTTGCCGAAGATGACTATCAGGCATTCCAGATCTACGAGAAAATCGTCCGTCAAGGCATCGACCCGGTTTCGCCCGACGGGTCCTACGTCTCTTCAGCACTGGTCTCGTTGGCGCGTTACCTGAGAAACGGCATTACTGGTACGCCGGTGCAGGCGAATCCGGCAGCAGCACGCGATCTTTATGCGCAGGCTGCGTGGAGTTTCCGTGATCCGGACGCGCAATTCGAACTTGGCCAGATGTTCCTCGTCGGCGACGGCGGCGACCGTGATGTCAAGCAGGCATTCAACCTGTTCCGCCTGTCGTCGGAAAAGGGCCATGCCGGCGGCATGGCGATGTTCGGCGACTTGCTGTTCCAGAACGGCAAGACCGTGCGCGGCCTGGCAAGTCTCACTGCCGCGCTTCAGCGGAGCGCCCCAAAGGATCGTGGCTGGATCGCGGCCATGCAGGAACAGGCTTTTGCGTTGGCTGGCGAATCAGACCGCCGCACGGCCATGGCACTTGCGGACGAGATAATCCGTAACGGGCAGTAGGAAAATGGCGAATAGTTCCAATTGATCAGTCGCTTGCGACTGTTTTCCGATATACGAAATTATCGCTATTCGCGCAGTTCCACAATCACCGGCACATGGTCCGACGGCTTTTCCCAAGATCGCACGGCCTTGTCGATTTCTGCGCTGACAAGGCGGTTCGCCGCTTCCGGCGACAGGAGAATATGGTCGATACGGATGCCATTGTTCTTTTGCCAGGCACCGGCCTGATAGTCCCAAAATGTGTAGGTTTTCGCCTGATCAGTTACGGATCGGATTGCATCAGTCAGGCCAAGCGCCTTCATCCGCCGGTAGGCTTGCCGTGATTCCGGCTGGTAAAGCGCGTCGCCTTCCCACGCCTTTGGGCTGAAACAATCCTCTGGCTCAGGAATGATGTTATAGTCGCCGGCGAGTACCAACTGCTCTTCCAGCGCCAACCTGTCTTTTGCATGTTTGATCAACCGCTCCATCCAGCTCAGCTTGTATGAGAATTTTTCAGTTCCGAGCGGATTGCCGTTGGGCAGATAGATCGAGGCGACGCGAAGCGCGCCGGAGGGGATGGAAAATACGCCTTCAATGTAACGCGATTGCACATCTTCGACGTCGCCCGGCAATCCGCGGATCACCTCGTCAAATTTCAGTTTTGACAGGATTGCAACACCGTTGAAGCCCTTCTGGCCATGGGTTTCGACGTTGTATCCAAGCGCTTCGATTTCCAACCGCGGAAAGTCTTCATCGACAGATTTGATTTCCTGCAGGCAGACGATATCCGGCGACGCCGTTTTCAGCCATTGCAGCAGGTTTTCAATGCGGGCCTTCACCCCGTTGATATTCCAGGTCGCTATCCGCATGAATCACCGTCTTTCGCGCCGAATATTGCAGATACGCGAAAGATTGGCGAACCGAATGTATGCAAGGCTTTTGATTACGTCAGCAAACTTGGCTTACACCGTCCGCAAAAGCGCCAAGCGAAACACGATAGCAGCACGCAAAGAGAACGGGAGTTGGTCTATTGCTGCTCAAAGCGAGAAGCTGGTCCCGCAGCCGCAGGATGCAGTCGCCAATGGGTTTTTCACCTGAAACGACTGGCCCATCAGATTGTCGATGAAATCAAGCTCCGAGCCGTCCATATATTCCAGCGAAACCGGATCAACGAGCACCCTTGCGCCGTTCTTCTCGACGATAATGTCATCCGGTTCGAGCGCGTCAACCAAATCAAACTTGTATGAAAAGCCGGAGCAGCCGCCGCCTTCCACGGAAATGCGCAATGCCGCCTTGCCGGTGTCTTTGGCGAGGATAACGCCGATCCGCTTGGCTGCGCTGTCGCTGACGGTGAACAGACCCATGGAAATCAATCCCTTTTGCAGGCAACGCGCCTATACTGGCGTTGCCTCTTCTTCCAGCATAGGTATGAATGCGTCATCATGAAGTCAACGTGGAGCGCGGCGGTGTTTGATGGCCTGGGATTTGGCTACCAGCCGCGCAGCATATTTGCCTGCCATCCGGACCAAACACGCGGGCGGCTTTATCCGCAATCGGAAAGCCCGACCCGCACGGCCTTCCAGCGCGACCGTGACCGGATCATCCATTCTACTGCCTTCCGCCGGTTAAAGCACAAGACGCAAGTGTTCATCAGCCACGAGGGAGATCATTATCGCACGCGGTTGACCCACACGATCGAAGTATCGCAGATTGCCCGCTCGATTGCCCGCGCGTTCTGCCTGGACGAAGATTTGGCGGAGGCCATCGCTCTCGTTCATGATTTTGGCCATACGCCGTTCGGCCATGCCGGTGAACGGGCCCTTGACGAGTGCCTGAAGACCAGTGGCGGCTTTGATCATAATGCCCAATCGCTGCGTATCGTCACCAAACTTGAGCATCGTTATGCCGAGTTTGACGGGCTCAACCTGAGTTGGGAAACCCTTGAAGGCCTCGTTAAACACAATGGTCCAATTGCTGACATGAATGGCAAGGGGCTGAACGGACCTGTGCCGCAGCCAATCAGCGATTTCGACCAGCTTTTCCCGCTTGACCTTTCAACCCATGCCTCGCTGGAAGCGCAAGCTGCGGCGCTTGCAGATGACATTGCCTATGACACCCATGACATTGACGATGGCCTCAGGGCAGGGGTGCTCGAATTTGCCGAACTGCGGGAGGCGCCAGTTGCCGGGCCGATTATTGCCCAGATCGAGAGACTTTATCCGGGACTTGATCGGTCGCGCATGATTGCCGAACTTGGGCGGCACCAGATTACACTGATGGTCGAGGATGTGATCAGAGAAACATCGACTCGGTTACAGGCACTGAGGCCGCAGTCGCCAGACGATATCCGCAATGCGGGTCGTGCCACAGTTTCATTTTCAAATGCGATGGCTGAATCCGAAAAGGCGCTCAAAGCCTTTCTTTACAAGCGCCTCTATCGCCATCCCGCCGTCATGGCCAAAATGGACGTGGCGGCAACGATGCTTTCGGAGTTGTTTCAACGCTATGCAACAGATCCATCTGCCATGCCGGAAGGCTGGCGGGCGCAATTTGAACTGCTGTCCAATGCGCAGCGCCAGCGCCATGTCGCCGACTTCATTGCCGGCATGACTGACCAGTTTGCAATTCGCGAGCATGAACGCCTGTTTGACCGCAAATCCGAATTGGGCTAGCGCAACCGCGCTCAATCGGCAAAGGACACTCATGAACATTTTCCAGGATTTCACCGCTCGGATCGAAGCGATTTTGGCCGGACTCGAGTTGAAGACGCCTGAAGGTGCGCCAGCCGAACTCAAGCGATTTGCCGTCGAGCCGCCGCGTGATCCCTCGCATGGTGATCTTGCCTGCAATGCCGCCATGGTTCTGGCGAAGTCCGCAGGCCAGAACCCGCGAGCCCTTGCCGAGGCGATTGCGGCCAAAATCGGCGAGGACAATGATGTTGCACAGGTCGACGTTGCGGGGCCGGGCTTTATAAATATTCGTCTGAACGCGCGATATTGGCAGGCGCACCTTCGCCAGATATTGGCTGCATCCGGAGACTATGGCCGCTCGACGCTCGGTGCATCCGAAAAGATCAACGTCGAATATGTTTCCGCCAACCCGACCGGACCGATGCATGTTGGCCATTGCCGCGGCGCGGTGTTCGGCGATGTCTTGGCCAATCTGCTGGCATTTGCAGGCTATTCGGTGACCAAGGAATACTACATCAACGATGCCGGCACGCAGATCGATATGCTCGGCAGTTCGGTATTGCTGCGCTATCGCGAGGCGTTGGGCGAAGAAATTGGTGACATTCCTGCAGGCCTTTACCCTGGAGATTACCTGGTCCCGGTCGGCAAAATGCTTGCTGCAAAGCACGGCCGGGCACTCTTGGATTTGGCGGACGAGGAAGCATTGGCAATTGCCAAGGATACGGCCATTGCCGCCATGATGGAGCTGATCCGCGAAGATCTGGCCGCACTGAATGTGCACCACGACGCGTTCTTTTCCGAACGCACGCTGCATGCCGGGAACGCTGCAAAAATCCTGTCTGTGATCAACGATTTGACACTGAAAGGCCATGTCTATCGCGGCAAACTGCCACCGCCCAAGGGCGAAGTCTCCGAAGATTGGGAAGACCGTGAGCAAGTGCTCTTCCGCTCAACGGAAGTGGGTGATGATATTGATCGCCCGCTGGTCAAATCGGATGGCACCTTTACCTATTTTGCAGCCGATCTTGCCTATTTCCGCGACAAATTCGACCGCGGCTTCAAGGAAATGATCCTTGTGCTCGGCGCGGACCATGGCGGTTATGTCAAGCGCATGGAAGCGCTGGCCCGAGCTGTCTCTGACAATACGGCCAAGAACACGATCTATTTGGTTCAGATGGTGAAGCTGTTCCGCAACGGCGAACCTGTGCGCATGTCCAAGCGGGCTGGCGAGTTTGTCACACTGCGCGATGTGGTTGACGAAGTCGGCCGCGATCCTGTGCGTTTCATGATGATATATCGCAAGAATGATGCGCCGTTGGACTTTGATTTTGCCAAGGTGACCGAGCAGTCAAAAGATAATCCGGTCTTTTATGTGCAATACGCTTCTGCCCGATGCCATTCGATCATGCGGCAGGCCAAGGAGCAGGCGGGAATTGATCTGCCCTCGCGCGAAATCATGGCCGGTAACGCAAGTTTGCTTGGCGATGAGTCGGAAATCGCACTGATCCGCAAACTGGCGGAATATCCGCGGCTGGTGGAAAGCGCTGCGTTGGCGCGCGAGCCGCACCGGATAGCATTTTATCTTTATGAGCTGGCCTCTGCCTTCCATGGACAATGGAACAAGGGGACGGAAAACCCGGCGTTACGCTTTGTTAAGGTTAACGAACCAGAATTGACCAAAGCCAGACTCGGTTTGGTGCAGGCTGTTCACGACGTTATTGCGTCTGGTCTGGGGATTATCGGCGCCGATGCCCCGTCAGAAATGCGGTAATTTGCTGGATTATCTGTCACCTTTTGCCCACATTGCGCTGGTAGGGCCTCGAAAATCGCGATCCTTTGCCGGGATCGCACGTGTTGCAGGGACTTGGCATGGCGAACGGTTTGGAACTGAAAGTGCGTGATCAGGCTCGGGAAATCCACGAGGATGACCCGTTGATGGAACTTACGCGCATCATGGGCATCGCCCGTTCATCGCCAGAGGCTGCGAGTGCCGACCCGCAAATCGCCGCTGAGGATTCGTTTTCCCTCGATCTGGAACGCGAACTGGCGTTTGACGAAATACCGGCTGATTCTGCAGCGCTCGATGCCGAATTTGACGCTGTATTTGAGGACGAATTGACGGGTGCAATTCGCTTCGAAGCCGATGCGCCTTCGGTTGTGCCTTCGCTCGAAGACGAATTGTCGGCGATGCTTTCCGATCAGCCTGATTTACAAAAGCCTTCAGTGATTGATGCCGCGTGGCATGCCGAGGCTGATCTGGAGATGGAAACCGAGGTCTCTGCGAGCGTTATTGGCGACGAGCCAGACATGAACGGGCTGACTGCGCTGGATCAACGCAACGAAGCCAGTGCAGCTGTTGCCGTGCCGGTGTTCGAATGGCCTGTGGTCTCAAACGCTGATGATGCTTTGGAAGATGATGAGGCGGACAGCGATTCTGCGCTTGGAAGCATGGACTACGATCCTGCAGAGCGGTCGAACGCGGAAGTCCGCCTGTCAGAACCGGAAGGGCTGGATGACACGCAAATGCGTCTCGAGCCCGTTGAAGCCTCCATCTCATTTTCCGATGATCAAGAACTTGTCGATGCCCAAGGTATTGAGCTTGATGGCGAAGTTGCAGGTGAACTGGAAGAGGCGGTTCCAAGCATCGATTTCGGACCGGAGGAGATTGAAACTTCCGAGGTTGAAAGCGTGCAGGAACCGGACTTTCCGCTTGCGCCAGAGTTTGACGAATGGCTGAAATCCCAAGAGAACCCTGAGGTTGAAGCGCAAACAGGCGATTCCGATGACGGACTGGGCCGTTTGGTGGCCGTCACTGCCCCCGAACCGGTGGTCGAGGCTGCAGAGCTCTCGCACGATGAAGTTGCTCAGACTGATGATTTTGATATTCCCGATTTCGAATTCTCGCCGACGCTGGAAGCTGAAGCAGATGCGCCGCCCGCACTGGATGAGTTTGAGGAAGACTATGCCGGATATGAACCGCCTGTGACTGCGACGCCGCAGCGCACTGCGTTGGCGGACGAGTCTGATTTCGATTTTGATACGCTTTTGGGTCAGGAGCTTGCCGATGAAGGCAGCGCAGCTTCTCCCGTGATCGGCGCGGCAGCCGGAATTGCGGCCGGTGCTGCTGCCATGCGTGCGCGTCAGACACAGCATGTGGATGCCGATCTCGATTTTGATCCGTTCCTGCAGCCGGGAATTCCAGAAGATAACTTCGCCCAGATTGCCGAACCTGCGCCCCGCAGGAACTGGATCGTTCCGGCAGCGCTGGCCGGTGTCCTGCTGATTGGCGGCGGTCTCTACTATGCATTTTCCGGCATCGGCTCTTCTGTGCCGGCAGGGGGGCCTGCACTGGTCAAGGCTGATCCTGAGCCTGTGAAAATCGCGCCTGAAAATCCGGGCGGTCAAGCTGTTCTCAATCAGGACAAGGCTGTCTACGACAAGGTTGAAGGCGACGCGGCCACGCTACCGTCACAGGGCACACTTGTTTCTGAATCTGAAGAGCCGGTGGACATTGCCTCGGTCGCGCCTCCGGTTGCGGATGAGCCTGCAGCAAAGTCCGAAGCCCGGGTCGATCCGGCAGTTAATGCTGATAACGCTGCTCCAGCGGCGGAAACGTCGGCTGTAACGCCAAAAAAAGTCCGCACCGTTATCGTCAAGCCCGATGGCACGCTGGTGGAACGTCCGGCTGATGCGCCGATTGCAGCAGACGCGGCGCCGGCCGCAGCAGTTGCCACGCCAGCACCGGCCCCAGAACCGGCGCTGGCTCCGGTTCCTGTCGTTGACACGCCTGCGCCCGTCGCAACACAACAAACGCCTGTGGCCGAAGATCCAATCGCAAAGATCGCTGCCGTTGAACCTGAAGCGCCCAAGGCTGAGGCCGCAAAGGCCGAAGCGCCAGCAGAACCGGTCGTAACTGAAATCAATCCGGCAACCACAGCCGCTGCAGCTGAGCCGGTGATCAAGGTTGTGAAAACCAAAAAGATCAAAGCGCCTGCCGCAGCAAAGGTCGAGGCGGCTGCGCCTGCTGATGCTGTGCCGGTTATTGAATCTCGACCTTCGGATCAGCCTGTCACGATCGTTGGAAAGACCGGTGGTCAGCAGGCAGCCGCCGAAACCCAGGTCGCTTCTGCCGACGCAGCGCCTGCACCGACCGCCGGCGGTTACTCGATCCAGATCGCCTCGACGCCGTCGCCTGAGGCTGCCAAATCCACCTATGCGGCACTCAGCCGCAAGTTTGGCAGCGTTATCGGAGGCAAAGGCGTCAGCATTCAGAAGGCTGCTGTTGAGGGCAAAGGCACCGTCTACCGTGTGCGTATTCCCGCCGGCTCCAAGCAGAATGCGGCTGCGATGTGTGCCAAATATAAATCCGCCGGTGGCAGTTGCTTTGTTACCAAGTAAACACCCATTCCATTCAAAGGCGGCTTTCGGGCCGCCTTTTTCATATCTGTCACTCAACGCCTAGGTTGGATAATCTTCTCAAATGAGCGAATCAAAAGCAGTTATCATTGGTGTGGCCGGAACTGTTCCGACAGCCGGCGAACTGGCTCTTTATGCCGATCACAATCCTTGGGGGTTCATCCTCTTTTCCCGCAGCCTGAAGGAAGAAAACCAGATCATCGACCTGATTGGCGCGTTGCGCGAGAGTGTCGCCAATCCCGATGTGCCGGTGTTTATTGATCAGGAAGGCGGGCGCGTACAACGATTGCGGCCACCACTCGCGCCTGACTATCCGTCGGCGCAGATTATCGGCGACCTCTACCGCAAGGACCGCAAAGCGGGTCTTGACGCGGCCCGGCTTATGTCGCGGCTTCATGCGGTTGATTTGAAGAAGTTTGGCTTTACCGCTGATTGCCTGCCGGTGCTGGATGTTCCGGTTGAAGGCGCAAGCAATGTCATCGGCAACCGAGCCTATGGCACCGATCCGGTGACCGTGACCGAGCTAGGCCGCGCTGCTGCGCAGGGCTTGATGGAAGGCGGCATCTTGCCTGTGATGAAGCACATGCCAGGCCATGGCCGGGGCTTCGCCGACAGCCATCACAATCTGCCGGTGGTTGATGCTTCGCGGGCCGAGTTGGAGGCACATGACTTTGCGCCTTTCAAGGCCCTGAACGATTTGCCGATGGCCATGACCGGCCATCTGGTGTTCACCGCCATTGACCCGGATCGTCCGGCCACCACGTCGCCAATTGTCATCAATGAGATCATTCGCGGTTACATTGGCTTTGATGGCCTCTTGATGAGCGATGATGCGTCGATGAATGCACTTTCTGGGGATTTAGCCACCCGCACCCGTGCAATTTTCTCCGGCGGGTGCGATGTGGTACTGCATTGCAACGGCGTTATGGAAGAAATGCAGGCCGTTCTTGCCAACACGCCGGTTTTGAGCGGCAAGGCGCTGGAACGGGCACAAAAGGCGCTTGCATGTCTGGACAAGACCAGCGACGACGACGAACTCGCCATGCGCGACGCATTTGCCAACCATTTGGCTGCCGTTGCATGACAGGATAGGGAGCAGGGGCTGGCATGAACGCGACCCGCAGGACAAAGGACAGGGGTTCTGCACCCCTTGAAGATATGTGGGACGAAGCCACAGAACGCAGCCTGTCCGATCCTGCATTGGTCATCGACGTGGACGGTTTTGAAGGCCCGCTCGACCTTCTCCTGCATCTTGCCCGGAACCAGAAAGTCGATATGGCCCGCATATCGGTGCTCAAGCTTGCCGAACAATACCTGGTTTTTATCAACAATGCTGTTGCGCTGCGGCTTGAGCTGGCTGGTGATTATCTGGTGATGGCGGCATGGCTTGCATTCCTGAAATCGAAGTTGCTGATCCCCAAGTCTGCATCTGACGACGGCGAGTCGGGCGAGGAACTGGCTGCTGTTTTGCAATTCCGTCTCAAGCGGCTCGAAGCGATGCGCGAAGCTGCTGCCCGGCTCGTCAACCGCAACCGGTTGGGGCGCGATGTGTTTGTGCGCGGCGATCCACAGCTGGTCATGGTCGACAGGCAGAATGAATGGTCAGCTACGCTCTATGATTTGTTGACTGCCTATGCCTCGCAGCGCCAGCGCCAAGCCGTGTCGCGTGTCTCGATTGGCTTGCGTTCCGTTTGGTCATTGAAACATGCGCGCCAGATCCTGACACGCCTGATTGGCGAGATCCGTGACTGGACGGCACTTGACCACTATCTGATTGCCTTCATCCCTGATCCCAAAGAGCGGGCGACGGCTTTGGCCAGCTCGTTTGCGGCAAGCCTTGAACTGGTGCGCGAGGGCCAGCTTGAAGTGCGCCAAGAGGCGGCTTTCCAGCCGCTCTATTTGCGAACCAAGGCCGGAAGGCCGCCACTGGAGGCGTATTGACATGCCCGATAGCGGACACGCCCGTGTGTTTCCTTTCTCTCGCTCTGAAAGCGACGGCCAAGACAATCCGGCAGAGCGGCTGCACTTGGCCGAAGCGGTGCGTATGGCCGAGGCCATTGTTTTCGCCTCCGCCGAGCCGGTAAGCGAAAAAGCGCTCAGCGAGCGACTGCCGGGCGAGACCGATATCGGCATTGTCATGGGGGAACTGCGTTCGCTTTATGAAAAGCGCGGGGTCAACCTCGTTCGCGTTGGCGACGCTTGGGCTTTCCGCACAGCGGCCGATCTGTCGTTCCTGATGAGCCGGGAGACAGTGCAGCAGAAGAAATTGTCGCGTGCAGCGCTCGAGGTGATGGCAATTATCGCCTACCACCAGCCGGTCACCCGCGCTGAGATGGAAGACATCCGCGGTGTCGAAACGGCCAAAGGCACGCTCGACGTGCTGCTCGAAACCGGCTGGATCAGGATCCGGGGCCGCCGCAAAGCGCCGGGACGTCCGGTCACTTATGGCACCACGACCGCTTTCCTCGACCATTTCGGCCTCGAGGAAATCCGCGATCTGCCAGGCATGGACGAATTGAAAGGGGCAGGCCTCTTGTCTGCGCGCCTGCCGTCAAACTTCATGGTCCCGCAGCTGCCTGCGAACATTGATGAGCTCAATGACGATGAAGATGCGCTGACCGACATTGACCTTGAAGAACTCGGCCTGTTGACACCGCGCGGCGGGGATGATTGACACCCGGTCAAGGCGCAGCACGCCTTGAACAGGCGTAACATGGCAGTTTCGGGTAATTCAGCGTTGAAACGCGGACCGGTTGGCGTCTCTTTCGCTGCCAGCCTGACGTTTGAGTCGATTTGCCACCGGTTCGAAAATGGCAGTATTTCACTCAAGGATGTATCGCTCACGGCCCAGCCCGGCGAGGTGCTGTGCCTGCTTGGACCCTCTGGGTCCGGCAAGACAACACTGCTGCGCATTGCAGCCGGAGTCGAGGCGCAAACGTCCGGGCGCATCCTGTTGAACGATGAAGAGATTGCCGGCCCGAACGCATACGTGCCGCCGGAAAAGCGCTCGATTGGCCTGGTTTTCCAAGACTATGCCTTGTTTCCGCATCTTTCGATCCTTGACAATGTCCGTTTTGGCCTGACCGCCATGTCGCGCGAGGATGCCAAGCTGGAGGCCTTCACAGCGCTTGGCCGGGTTGGTCTGCAATCCTATTCCAACGTGTATCCGCATCAGCTGTCCGGCGGGGAGCAGCAGCGCGTGGCGCTCGCGCGCGCGCTGGTGCCGCGCCCGGCTGTGTTGCTTCTTGATGAGCCGTTCTCGGGTCTGGATTCTCGCCTGAAAGATTCGGTGCGCGCCGAAACGCTCGCCATGCTGCGTCAAAGCCGCGCCACGGCCATTGTCGTCACACATGACGCTGATGAAGCCATGCGCATGGCTGACAGGATCGCCTTGTTGAAAGACGGCGGGCTGGTGCAGGTCGGCACGGCTGAACAGATCTACAAGCATCCAACGTCTTTGTTTGCCGCTGGCTTCTTTTCCGAACTTGATGTGTTTGACACTGTCGTCGCGGGCGGCAGAGCGGCGACGCCGCTCGGCACGTTCCCCACGCTCATTGCCGAGGGATCAAAGGTTACAGTCGCCGTTCGCTTGGGCGACATCGAAATCACCCAGGA
>JBAVTG010000116.1:0-5189 GCA_049696015.1 Rhizobiaceae bacterium
ATGATCTGTACGGCCTCGCGCCGCTTGAGGCAGCGGCGATGGCGGTGGACATCCACAACAGCGCCTCGGAGTGGAACAAGGCGCTGATCGACAATTCAGCCCGGCCGTCAGGCGCGCTGGTCTATGCGCCAAAGAGCGGCGGGAACCTGACGCCGGACCAGTTTGAACGGCTGAAGGTGGAATTGCAGGACGGCTATCAGGGCGCGCGCCAGGCTGGGCGGCCGCTGTTGCTCGAAGGCGGGCTCGACTGGAAGCCGATGGGCATGACGCCCAAGGACATGGACTTCTTTGAGGCCAAGAACGCGGCGGCACGCGACATCGCGCTGGCCTTCGGCGTGCCGCCGCTGATGCTGGGCCTGCCCGGCGACAACACCCACGCCAACTACAAGGAGGCCAACCGCGCCTTCTTCCGCCTGACGGTGATGCCGCTGGCAAACCGGCTGGCCGATGCGCTGGCCGCATGGCTGGGGCCGCTGGAGGGCAAATCCATCCGGCTGGTGCCGGATGCTGACCAGGTGGACGCGCTGGCCGAAGACCGCGAGGCGCTGTGGCGTCGGGTGAGCGCGGCGGAATTTTTGAGCGAGGCAGAGAAGCGCGAGGCCGTTGGCTATCAGCCGGCAAGACCTAAAGGAGAAGATGCATGAGCGGATTGCCGGAAGGCGCATTGTTATGGGGCGCAAAGGCGGGCGGCGCAGTGGCAGGATCGGCGATTTCGCTGGCCTTCATGCTGCCGGTCAACAGGCGCGAAGCCGCGCTGCGCTTTGCCGTCGGGTTGGTGTGCGGTCTCGTCTTTGGCGGGATGGCTGGCCTGAAATTGGCCAGCGAACTCGGACTTGAGGGAAAGGTCGGCGCGCCGGAACTGATGCTTGCAGGGTCTGCGGCGGCGAGCCTCTCGGCCTGGTGGGTGCTGGGTGTGCTGGCAAAGATCGCGCGGCGGCAGGCGGGGTAGGGTATGGCGATATTCTGGTGAGGCCGGCCTGCAAACGGCGGCTTTCTGCGCTTCCGGTACTCACGTACACAAACGTACGCTCCGTTCCGGTTCTCGAAAACCACCGTTTTCGACTCGGCCTGACCAGAATCTCAACACACCCTAGCCTCCGCGCTTTGGCGCAGCCCCTCTCCGTCAGCTGCGCTGACACCTCTCCCGCAAGCGGGCGAGGTTAAACGCGCCAACGCTTGAGTTTAACCTCGCCCCGCTAGCGGGGAGAGGCGGCCCGCAGGGCCGGAGAGGGGCCTGCGCCGAATGCGGCGATTGGCCCGCTATCCACACTTCCAATTTGAAAATCAAACCGGAGCGGCCTTGATGGTCCATGATTTTTCCACACGCGAACTGAAATTCACCGGGGTCAAGCTCGACAAAGTCGATGGGGACGGCGTGTTCACCGGCTATGCCAGCCTGTTTGGCGTGACGGATCTGGCCAAGGACCGGGTCGAGAAAGGCGCATTTGCCAAATCGGTCGGCGAGCGGGGCGTTTCGGGTATCCGCATGCTGTTTCAGCATGATCCGAACGAGGTGATTGGCCAATGGCTGGACATTCGCGAGGACGCGCGGGGGCTGCTGGTCAAAGGGCGGCTGGCACAGGAGGTTGGCCGGGCGCGCGAAGTGCTGGCGCTGATGCGGGCGAAGGCGCTGGACGGGCTGTCGATCGGATTCAAGACCGTGCGCTCCAAAAAAGGTAGCGCAGACGGTGTGCGCCACATCCTGGAGGCGGATCTCTGGGAAATCTCGGTGGTGACTTTTCCGATGCTGCCGACAGCGCGCATCAGCGATGTGAAGGCGGCGCCGTTTCCGACAACGCGTGAATTTGAACTTTGGCTCAGGCGGGATGCCGGGCTTACCCGAAGCGAGGCGCGCGGCGTGATTGCCCGCGGCTTTGCAAAAGTCAGGCGTGAGCGCGAGGCCACAGAACCCGCAGCGATGCTGGCCGGGCGCATACGCGCCGCCGCCACCACGCTTCAACAGCAAGGACGATGACATGCTGAAACACGAGCTTTCAACCGCGCCGGAAACCAAGGCGATGGGCGATGATGTGACCGGTGCATTCGATGAATTCATGCACGCCTTCGATGCGTTCAAGGACGCCAATGACGACCGGCTTGGACAGTTGGAAAAGCGTATGAGTGCGGATGTCTTTACCACTGAAAAGGTTGACCGCATCTCGCGCGCCATGGACGAGCAAAAGCGCGCCATGGATCAGCTGACGCTGAAAGCCACCCGCCCGCCGCTTGGCCGCGATGGCAAGGCAGTGGCCCAGCCGAGCGAACACAAAACGGCGTTTGACGCCTATATCAGGCGCGGCGATGAGCGGGCGATGAACCAGCTGGAAGCCAAGGCGTTCTCGGTCGGAACGCCCTCTGACGGCGGCTATCTGGTGCCGTCCGAAATGGAAGCGGAAATCGGCAAACGCATGGCAATGCTCTCGCCCATCCGCGCGATTTCCTCCGTGCGCCAGATCTCGGCAGGCGTGTTGAAGAAGCCGTTTGCCACGACCGGCTTTGCTGCCGGATGGTCAGCGGAGACGGCGGCGCGCACCCAGTCCGCCACGCCTGTTTTGGCGGAACTGCAGTTTCCGGCAATGGAGCTTTACGCCATGCCGGCAGCAACCGTTTCGCTGCTGGATGATGCGGCTGTCGATATGGACAGCTGGATTGCGCAGGAAGTGGAAGCGGTGTTTGCCGAACAGGAAGGCACGGCATTTGTCACTGGCGACGGTGTCAACAAACCGCGCGGGTTCCTCAACTACACGGCGGTTGCGGAAAGCGCCTGGACCTGGGGCAATCTTGGTTACATCGCCACCGGTGTTGCCGGCGGCCTTCCGGCGACCAATCCGTCGGATGTGCTGATCGACACGATCTATGCGCTGAAAGCGGGCTACCGGCAGAACGGCACGTTTGTCATGAACCGCAAGACGCAGGCAATCGTGCGCAAGCTGAAGGATGCCCAGGGCAATTACCTCTGGCAGCCGCCGGCAACTGCGGGCGCGCAGGCGCAGCTCATGGGCTTCCCGCTGGTGGAAGCCGAAGACATGCCAGACATTGCCGCCAACGCGACGCCCATTGCCTTTGGCAATTTCCAGCGCGGCTATCTCGTGGTCGACCGGGTTGGCGTGCGCATCCTGCGTGATCCGTATTCTGCCAAACCCTACGTGCTCTTCTACACCACCAAGCGCGTGGGCGGCGGTGTGCAGGATTTCAATGCCATCAAGCTGTTGAAGATTGCGGTTTCGTAAAGTCTGTTGTAAATTGGCTCAGGCGGTCTGCAAACCGAGCCAGTCTGTGCTTCCGGTGCTCATGGACTTGATGTCCACTCCGCTCCGGTTCTCGACTGCCGCGGTTTTCGCCGCGCCTGAGGCAATTTCCAATCAGACTTTTAAATCCGCCCGGATGGCCTGCAAATGGCGACGTCCTGCGCTTCCGGTGCTCACGTACGAAAGTACGCTCCGCTCCGGTTCTCGGACGCCACCATTTTCGTGTGCATCCGGACGAATTTCAAAACAGACTTTAGAAATCCACACGACTTCGCCGCAAATGGCGAATTGCTGCGGATTTAACCTCGCCCGCTTGCGGGAGAGGTGCCGAGCGCATGCGAGGCGGAGAGGGTACTTGGGCAGCGCACCACCGCCCCTCTCCGTCACGGGCTTGCAGCCCGCGACGCCTCTCCCCGCAAGCGGGGCGAGGTTGAACCGCCAAATACCAATCAAGGACACATCCATGACACTGACACGCATTGCCGCCCCGGCGGCGGAGCCTGTGACTTTGAGCGAAGCCAAGGCGCATTTGCGCGTAAGCGATACGGGCGAAGACACGCTGATTTCCGGGCTTCTCAAGGCGGCACGGGAAGAGGTGGAACAGGCGACCGGGCTGGCGCTGATCGGCCAGGACTGGCGGCTCTATCTGGATTGCTGGCCGCCATCGGGCGTTGTGCGATTGCGGCGGCACCCGGTGCAATCGGTCATCCAGGTGACGGTGTATGACGGCGGCGGCAACCCGCAGACGTCAGTGCCGCCAAGCGCCAATCTGGACAAAGCAAGCAGGCCTGCGCGCTTCCTCATGCCGGACAGCGCCAAAGCGCCGGGCCGCGCGCTGAACGGCGTCGAGATCGATTTCCGCGCCGGGTTTGGCAACACCGGCGTTGAAGTTCCGGACGGGCTGAAGCGGGCGATCCTGCTGCTGACCGCATACTGGTACGAACACCGCGGCGCGCAGGGCGGCACCGGCATGGCTTCTGCGTGGCCGGATGGCTTTGAGCGGATCATTGCGCGCTACCGGCACATGGAGCTCTAGCCATGCAGCTCAAATTTCTCGATCCGGGCCAGTTGCGCACGCAGCTGACACTGGAACAACCGGTGGAAACGCAGGACGGGCAGGGCGGGCTCACACTCACTTGGAATACGCTGGCGACCGTTTGGGCGCTGGTGGAACCGATGGCCGGGCGCGGCGCGGTGTTTGCGGAGCGGGCCGATGTCTTGTCGACGCATCGCATCTGGCTGCGCCATCGAGGCGATGTGAACCGGGGCATGCGGCTTGGCAACAATGGCCGGATCTACCGGATCGACACAGTCGAGGATGCCGACGGCTCGCGCCGCTATCTGGTGATCAAGGCAACGGAGGTTTTCGCATGAACCTGTCCATGAAGCTGACGATGGAGGGCCTGACGCGCGCGCTGCGCTGGAAGGGATTGCAGGCAAGCGATCTGCACCAGACCCGCGATAGGATGGGCGACGGGTTTGAACCGGTTGGCGTAGCCGCGGCGAAGATCGTCAACCGGATTGCGCAGGAGCGCAAACCATGAGCGCGGATTTGCAAAAGCTGCAGGAGGCAATCCATGCGCGGCTGTCGGCAGACAGCGGGCTCGGGTCGCTGCTGGGCGGGCCGAAGATGTATGACCGCCCGCCAGAGGGCGCGGCCATGCCATACATCACATACGGCGCGACGCGCACATTCAACGCCGGGACCGCCAGCGAAGAGGCGCGCGAGCATCTGTTTCACTTGCATGTCTGGTCAAAGACCGGCGGGCGCAAGCAGTGCATGGACGTTATGGAGGCGGCGGAGACAGCACTGCAAACGCTCCCTGCCATATCAGGCGCGATCCGGATTGTTTCGCTGCGACAGCAGGGCGAGGAGATTGGCTACGAGCCGGACCTGCGCGCCTGGCACGGGATACTGCGGCTGCGGGCGGTGACGGAAGC
>JBAVTG010000117.1:0-47924 GCA_049696015.1 Rhizobiaceae bacterium
CAGCGGTTTCGGCCGCCTTGAACTCATCGTCCTCGACGGCGACAAACTTGGCGCCAAGCGAAGCGACCTGCTCCTTGGCCGCAGGGCGCACGTCTGTTGCGGTCACAACCGCGCCGAGGCGCCGGGCGGTGGCAATGGCCTGAAGGCCTGCTACGCCCGCGCCCATCACAAACACTTTGGCGGCAGCAACTGTGCCCGCTGCCGTCATCATCATCGGCATCGCCCGGTCATATTCGGCGGACGCATCGATAACAGCCTGATAGCCGGCAAGGTTCGCCTGCGAAGACAAGACGTCCATCACCTGCGCACGCGTGATGCGCGGCATGAACTCCATGGTGAATGCCGAAAGCCCGGCGTCCGCCATTGCCTTGACGGCATCATTCTGGCCATAGGGATCCATCGAGGCGATTACTGCTGCGCCTTTCTTATAGGACTTGATTTCGGCAAGCGACGGCCGGCGCACTTTGAGAACAACGTCTGCCCCCTTGGCATCGGACGGCGAACCGATTTTTGCTCCGGCGCCGGCATAGGCCTCATCGGTGATGCGCGAGGCGTGCCCGGCGCCCTTTTCGACGATGACAACAAAGCCTAACCCGATCATTTTCTTGACCGAATCCGGCGAGGCGCCAACGCGCGTTTCAACCGGGTCGCTTTCCTTGGGCACAAAAACAGTCTGGGCCAATGCACTCACCCTCAGGTTCCAGTTTCACAATTGCAGCGCTTCCACCGCAAATGAAATTACAGAAGCACGTAACCTGCTGCCAGGATCAGCGCGAAAAGCAGAAACCCGGAGAAGAAACCGCCGACAAAAAAACCGAAAGCCATGGCTGCCAACAGCGCGATACAGAAGATCGCGCCCCATTTCGCCAGTCCGATGAACCGGTGATAGGTTTTGTCGTGCTCCGAATAGTCCATGCTGGCGCCAACTTCGAGCGGTCCGGTTTCGGATGAATGATCGGCCATGATGCCCTCCAAATACGTGTCTCGTGGCAATAGACAAAACCAAACCGGAGGGCAATCAGCTAACAGCGCCAAATCGCCAGAAAATAACAGCCTATTGCTGGTTCACCGCAAAGGCCATCTCGGGATTGGCAAACCTTGCCGAAGGGAGGATGTTCAATGGTGGATAATTGAGCTCGTTGAGCGGCGCAAACATCATTCGCTGTTCATACGGCTGCGACATGAAATACGGGAACCTCTGAATCAGCCTTTCACGGATATCCTTGGCATGCGCGCCCATCAGCACAAGCGGCGCCTTGACCGCATACGGCAAGACCGGTTCCCCGATTTGCACTGAACCAAAGCTGCGTTTGTAAAACGAAGAGCTGTCCTGACGCACGCAGTTCATGACATAGTCGGCTTTGAAATATTCGCCGGCCATCGCAACCACACGCAAAGTCAAGAACGGGATTGCGCGGAACTGCCAGATCTTGTGCGGGTTGGACGCAAACCGCGACGGATCGATATAGGTCATGCCCTGATCAAGCACGGCGCCCGCTTCCTTTGGAAAATACTCCAGCGACGGGCCTGTGCGATTATCCGGCGTGACAACACAGATCTTGATTGTGCTCACCAGTTCTTCATCGATGTAGACACCGATGACCGAACTGTCCTGTCCGTAGTCATCGGCTTCCATCAACGTTCCGAATTTATCCGGATCGATAAAAGCACTGTTAACGTAGGAGATGTCCCGGAGCTTCTCAACATCAGCCAAATCTTCCGCTGAAAGGATACGCCGATATTCGACACGTTCCATCAAGGCGAGAATACTGTTTGAAAAAGTCCGCCTGGATTGCCCCCAATCCATTGCATTCATTTTACATTCCGATGCTATGCCGCGACGGGAGCCCCACTGTCCCGTTCCTGGACAAATCCTAAACAAGCCGGTGCGCGTGTAAAGACTTTTTTAACCTAGACGGGAAAATTTGGTTAATTCAACCGGGACCAGCCCGGGGCGGCCCTGGGTGACGCCACAATCCATATCAATTTCAGGTTGCAGAACTTCAATGACTATTTTCAAAAAGATATGATTGCCGCTGCGTCATGTTGTTGACAAGTCGGCGCTGTCTCAACCAAGGGCAGCAAAATCAATCAAGCAACACGCTTGACAACCCGGCGGGCATCAGCCCCGCCATAGATGCTCGCGATCAAGGTCGAAATCCCGCGCGATGACAGGGCCGCCCCAAACAGGAAACCCTGGGCCAAATCAATATGCGCATTGGATTTCAGCCGCTCGAACTGTTCCAGTGTTTCAATGCCTTCCACCGTCACGACCAGACCCAGTTCATGGGCAAGCTGTGTGACGCCTGACACCAGCTTCAACGATCGGTCATTGCTGACAATATCGCGGACAAACGACTGGTCGATCTTGACCTTGTCCAACGGCAGATTGTGCAGATAGCTCAGGCTCGAATAGCCGGTTCCAAAATCATCGAGCGCGATGCGGATCCCTGATTTCTTCAATTCGGAAAGCAAGGTCGAGGCTGTGTATTGATCTTCAAGGATCGCGCTTTCTGTCACCTCGACTTCGAGCCTGGACGCTTCCAGCCTCGACTTGGCCAGCGCAACCCGAACCATTTCGCCGATTTGCGAACCGCGGAAATCCACCGCTGACAAGTTCACCGCCACTGAAACTTCGCCTTCCCAGCCCATGCAATCCTGGCAGGCCTGTTCAAGCATGAACCGCGTCAATTCGGTTATCGAGCCAGTCTCTTCAGCAAGCGGGATGAAGATCGCCGGCGAAATGGGGCCAAGTTCAGGATGATCCCAGCGGCACAGCGCTTCGCAGCTGGAAATGCGCATCGTCTGGGCGTCAATGATCGGCTGGTAAAACACATTGAGCTGGCGATCCATGATCGCCTTTTTGAGGTCAGCCTTGAGACGTTGACGCTTCTGGTAGCGTTCATCCATGGCGTCGGCAAAAAGCGTTGAAATGCCTTTGCCGCGCGATTTGGACTCATAGAGCGCCAGATCGGCCTTGATCATCATTTGCTGCAAGTCGAAATTGTGCGAGCGTCCGATGACAATGCCGCCGGATATTGTGATTGCCAGCGTCTGCCCGCCGACTTCGAAATTGCCGAACAATGACGCAAGCGTCTGGCGCGCCGCAGCCTCGGCATCCGTTGCGCTGTCATAGCCGGAAAGCACCCCGACAAATTCATCGCCGCCAAATCGCGAGAAACAGGTGTGGGCGCCATCAACCAGATTGATCCGGTCTGCAAACCGGCACAGCAGTTCATCGCCGGCCGGATGGCCCAGGCTGTCATTGACATGCTTGAAATCGTCGATGTCGATGATCAAAAAGGCTGTATAGGATTCCTGCGGCATCTTGGTGACAATGGACCGCACAAGCTCTTTGAAGTAGGTGCGGTTCGGCAATCCGCTGAGCGCGTCAAAGCGCGCCATGCGATGGATCTTGTCTTCCGCTTCCACGCGGTCGCTGACGTCCTCAAAAATCAGAACGCCGCCATCCGGGCCTGCCTTGCGGCCGGTAAATTCGATAGTTGCCCCATCATGGGTTTTCAGCAGGAACTTTCTCGAGTCATTTTCATTGAACATCGCAATCAGGCGCTGTTCGATATCATCGATCATTCCGCCGGGAACGACTTTCTTGAAACGGCTGAAGCGCAGAATTGTGCGCAGGCTGCGCCCGTTCAGCACAGAAGAATTCGGCGCTCTGAGCATTTCGACTGCGCGTCTATTGATCACCTTGGCGCAATTGCTCTGATCGAACATGATCAGGCCTTGCGGCATGTTGTTCAACGCCACGTCCAGCTTGTCGGCGATTGCCTTGACTTCAAGTCGCCCTTTGACGGCTTCATAAAGGAATTCGCGCAGATATTTGGACATGGAGATAATGGAAAGGCCAAGCGGAACCAGAAGCGCCGCAGCCGCTGCATACTTCCACTCGCCAATTTGCAGAAGCACCGCGACTATCGGGCCAAGTGCCACCATCGTCACAATCCTGACCATCCGGGCCGAGGCGAAGTTTTTGCCAACGACCGTCACCATGGCGGCCATGGTCAATGTCATGGATGAAAACTCGGCAAAGGGATTTCCGGTCAGAATCGACGCGTAGGTCAATGACCCGACGAGTGCAGCCAGCATGGTTGCGCCGGCGGTATAGCGGATTTCCCAGTATTCGGGCCTAAACGCGAAGTCAGAGCGGCGGCGGCCAAGGTCGAACAAATACAAATCCAACGATCGCAAAGCGCCAACGGCAAAAAATGCAGCGGCAAACCAAAGAAAGATCGGGCTGTTGGTTGACTCGTAGATGGCAATTGCGGTCATCGTTTGGGCGACGATGCCAAAATACACTACGCCACGGTTGGCATAGAGCGATTCCACGAATGGAATGTAGATCTCTTTGGTATGGCCTGCGCTGCTATTCTTCATTCTTATTATCCGCATGCGTCGCTGATCAGGTGATACCAGCCAATTCCTAAAAAGCCCTTTCATTCCCGCGACGGCACAGGAAAATCGTTATGGCTTGCACTAAAGTCGCAACCATGCGCCTCATGGTATGCAACGTTACCAGCCCACGAACTCTCTGATTGCAGTTCTACTTGCCAAACGGCGATTGCCGCTGTGCTTCAGCGTCAAGCAGGATTGACACCGCATCATTGCGGACATGCGCCGGGCGCGTCGCCAAGCTTGCCGTCCGGGTGGCCAACCAGATCGGGATTGGGCGTATACACAGGTCCCACAACAAGCGGCCGGTCCGGAAGGATGTCCTGATCTAATGTCGAGGTCAGCGTCGTATCGACCTGTTGAAGCGCTTTTCCGTCTCCATCCTTGATGACAACGCTGATTTTGTAGGCCCTGTCTTTGCGCACACAAGTCAAGGCCGGGCTCTCAAGCACGATTTTCTGCACATCCGGCCAGATCTTTTGCAAAACCACGTGCGGCTCGCCGCCGTCCGGATTCTCAAACTGGCCGGTCACAGTTGCCCCATCGGGAATAGGCTTTAGCTTGCCAAGCGTGACGACATAAGTGGCGGTGGCGACCCGGTAGTTGAAAATGAAGACTTTGCCGGTCAGCGAAACATAGTCATCTGGCGACTGCTCGCGGCAGCCGCCGACCGCCAGAATCGCTGCCAATACGATGGCTGCCATGCGAGGCTTCATTGTTTGGCCCCCTCGCCAAAGCTGGATAATTTGCGGCGAAAATAATGGCTGCTGGCTTTCGCGCGGTTGCCGCAGACTGCCATGTCGCACCAGATGCGCGACCGGTTCTTGCTGCGGTCAACAAAAAGCCAGTCGCAGCCCGGGCATATCTTGATGCGAAGGCGCAGTGTTTCATCCAGAAGCTTCATCGACGAGACTGCGGCCGCGCGGCCAAAATTAACAGAACACGGATCACCATCGTCAGCGTCAACGCAGTCCGCCGCCGCAGCAAATAGCCGACGCAGCGCTTCGCCGGATTCGCGTCGGCCCTCGGCTTGCGGACGCAGCCAGCCGTCAATGGCTTCGCGCAACACGACGATCTTGGGCAAATCCTCGTGCTCGGGCGCACACACCGCGTTAGACCCAAGCTCCTCGCGCCGATAGAACGCTGCCGCCGCGGCAAATTCCGCCAGATTTGCCAGATTGGCCAGATTGGCCAGATTGGCGGGAACAGCAAACCTGTCGGCGCGGCGCGCCGGATCACTGCGGCAAACGACCGTGTTCACAAGGTCCAAAGCCAGCAGCCCTCCGGAAAAGCGATGTGCGGTCCACTCAAAAGCCATGGTCAAATTATAACTGGCAATTCCTGTTTTGCAAGTTAGACTAAGCGCCAGAACCGGATGCTCCGATTTGGACTATTTTTTTCAGATCATGGCCAATGGCCTGCACAATGGCGCCCTCTACGCGCTGCTCGCCTATGGCTATGTATTGACGGGCATTGTCACCAAGCGGCCAAATCTGGCGCATGGCGCAGTGTTTGCGTTCTCGGGCCAGATATTGGTGCTGGCGGCCACCGCGGGTTACAATGCGCTTTGGATGACGCTGCCGGCGGCGATCCTGTTTGGCATCGGCGTATCTGCAACGCTTTGCGCCATCCTGTTGTGGACACTTGCCACCCGCATCATGCCGCCCTTTCTCAACCGCGCGCCCAACGGCATGATCGTGGCGACGTTGGCCATCGCCATCATTCTGGCAGAAGCAGCCCGCATTGGCGCGGACACGCGCGATTTCTGGCTGCCGCCGCTGCTCAACAGTCCGATCGGCTTGCTGCCTTACAAGGGCACACCGGCAATCACCGTGCTGCAAGGACTGAATATCGCGGCAATCCTATTGCTGATCGCCGGGACGCAGTTGGCGCTGGCCCGCACCATGGCAGGGCGCAAGTTGCGCGCCGTGGCAGATGATCCGCTGGCCGCCGCCGCCTTGGGCACAAACCCGTTGCGTGTGACACAAAGCGCCATCATCAGCGGCGGCGCGCTCGCTGCCATTGGCGGCATGCTCGCCGTGCTTTACTTCGGCAACATGTCTTTTGGATCCGGCTTGATCTACGCGCTGAAAGTGCTGTTCATCGCCTCGGCCGGAGGATTTTCCTCGCCATTGGCGGCTGCGCTTGGCGCATTTATCTATGGCGAAGCCGAAGCGCTCTGGGACGGTTACATGCCAAGCGTTTGGCGCGATGCGGTGTTCTTTTCCGTGTTGGCCTTCATACTCATTCTCAAACGGGAAAACCGCCTGACTGCGCCATGAAGCGCTTGCCGAGCGCTTGCAACCGGTTAAGGTTCGCCTCTGACAAGTTGTAATCCTTGGGAGGGGTATGTGGCTTCATTGCTCACTCTGTCGAATGCGATCGACAAACTCAACGAGTTCATCGGCAGGGCGGTTTCCTGGCTGATCCTTGCGGCCGTGCTGGTCAGTGCCGGCAACGCCATCATCCGCAAACTGTTCAACATGTCGTCCAACTCGTGGCTCGAATTGCAATGGTACCTGTTCGGCGCCGTGTTCATGCTGGCAGCGGCCTACACGCTCAAACAGGGTGAACACATCCGCATCGACATTTTCTACGGCACCCGATCCAAGAAAGTGCAGGACCGGATCGAACTGTTCGGCCATCTGTTCTTCCTGCTGCCCTTCTGCCTGTTGATGCTGTGGCTCCTGTTTCCCTACACTTGGCACGCCATCAAATCCGGCGAGGTATCGGCCAATGCCGGCGGCCTCATCCTGTGGCCGTCAAAGGCAATCATCCTGGCTGGCTTCATCCTTTTGACACTGCAGGCGATATCGGAAATCATCAAGCGCATTGCCATCATGAATGGCATCATCGAGGACCCGAACCCGCACTCATCCACACACGTGCCGCTCGACATGGCCAAAGATGCAGGCGCCGGTCATGCTTGAGTTTATCGCCGCAAACCTTGCGCCCATCATGTTTGCCTCGCTGGTGGTGTTTCTCCTGCTTGGTTATCCGGTGGCTTTTGCGCTTGCCGCCAACGGCCTGTTCTTCTTCATCGTCGGGGTCGAACTCGCCCCCCTGTCCGGCGGCGAAATCTCGCTGTCCTGGCCGCTGCTGGGCGCATTGCCCGACCGGATATGGGGCACCATGTCCAACGACACGCTCCTGGCCATTCCGTTTTTCACCTTCATGGGGCTGATCCTCGAACGCTCCGGCATGGCCGAAGACCTGTTGGACACAATCGGCCAACTGTTCGGCCCGATCCGCGGCGGCCTTGCCTATGCCGTTATCTTCGTCGGCGCGCTGCTTGCCGCAACAACCGGCGTGGTTGCGGCATCGGTGATCTCTATGGGCCTGATTTCCCTGCCGATCATGCTGCGCTACGGCTACGACCGGCGCCTGGCATCAGGCGTCATTGCCGCCTCCGGCACGTTGGCGCAGATCATCCCGCCCTCGCTGGTGCTGATTGTTCTTGCCGACCAGCTCGGCCGCTCCGTCGGCGACATGTACGCCGGCGCCCTGGTGCCCGGCCTCGTGCTGACGGGACTCTATGTCAGCTATGTCCTGATGATGACGATGCTGTATCCCGGTTCAGCTCCAGCCCTGCCGCTGGAAGCACGCACGCTCGGCTCCGGTGTCACGTCACTCGCCGTCATGGCCGCACTTGCCGTATTGGCAAGCTGGGCGCTCGAGAAATGGCTTCATCCAACATCCGGCGACAATGCGGCGATATGGGCGATTTCGATTGCAACTCTCGGCGCATATGCGGTCGCAGTCGCCGACAAGATGCTCAAGACAAATATCCTGTCGCGCCTGACGCAGCAGGTCATCATTGTTTTGATCCCGCCGCTGGCGCTGATCTTTCTGGTGCTTGGCACGATCTTTGTTGGTCTTGCGACGCCCACCGAAGGCGGCGCCATGGGCGCGCTTGGCGCCATCATTCTGGCCATCGGCAAAAACCGGCTGAGCTTTGACCTTTTGAAACAGGCGCTGGCGTCAACCACACGCCTGTCGGCCTTCGTCCTGTTCATTCTCATCGGCGCGCGTGTGTTCTCGCTCACCTTTTATGGCGTCAACGGCCATCTGTGGGTCGAACACCTGCTCGTCGGACTGCCCGGCGGCCAAGTCGGCTTCCTCATCATCGTCAACTTGCTGGTCTTCGTGCTTGCCTTCTTCCTCGATTTCTTTGAACTGGCCTTCATTGTCGTGCCGCTGCTCGCGCCAGTGGCAGAGAAACTTGGCATCGACCTCATCTGGTTTGGTGTGCTGCTCGGCATCAACATGCAGACATCGTTCATGCATCCGCCATTCGGCTTTGCGCTGTTCTATCTGCGCTCGGTTGCGGCCAAAGCGCCTTACGTGGACAGGATCACGGGTATCAAAACCGAGCCTGTGACCACAGCGCAGATCTATTGGGGCGCGGTCCCGTTTGTTATCATTCAGGTGATTATGGTTGCCCTTGCGATGATGTTCCCGCAGATGATCATGCGCTACAAGGGCGAGCCTTCGACCGCACCAGTCATCGAACTGAAAGCGCCGTCGGGCGGCGGCTTGCAAGCTCCGGCCCAGCCGGGTCTTGCTCCGCTTGGCGGCGCCCCGGCCCTGCCGGGCCAGAAGGCCCCGGCGATTCCGGGTCAGGGCCCCGCTCCGGCACCGCCAGGCGCAGTCGACCTGAGCCAACCGCCAAAGATCAATTGAAACGCCAACGCCAGATCCCCCTCCCCCTTGTGGGGAGGGGTCAGGGGTGGGGGTTCCCTTCGCAAAAACTGCGAAGCCTGATGCGACACGCAAACTTTCAAGTTACTTGCGAAGGCGACCCCCACCCCAACCCTCCCCACAAGGGGGAGGGAGACATCCGCGGCAGGCCCCCTTTGGAACTGCGAAACAACACAGTAGGTTTTTACAGTTTTTCATAGACAAACAAATACCCCGGAGCACATCACTCCGGGGCCTGTTTTTCAGCCAGTCAGATCAAAGTTTCCCGTTGCGCTGCTGCGTCATCATGAACGTGTCATAGGTGTATTCGGAGAACTGCGCCCACAGATAGGCGTCTTTCTTGAACTCCAGCACGCTGTCATAGATTTTCTTGAAGCCGGGGTTGGCCGCGTTGATTTCGGCATAGGTTGCAAGTGCTGCGGCATAGCAGGCATCCATTACTTCCTGGCTGAACGGCTTGAGCTGCGCGCCTGCTGCCGCAAGACGCTTCAGCGCGGCCGGGTTCTTGTGATCATAAGAAGCCAGCATGTCGCAGTTGGCTGCCTGGCAGGCCGTCGTCAGGATCGCCTTGTAGTTGGCCGGAAGCTCGTCAAACTTGGCCTTGGAGACCATCGTGTGCAGCGCCGAGCCGCCTTCCCAGAAACCGGGATAATAATAGTTCGGGGCAACCTTGTAGAAGCCGAGCTTTTCATCATCATACGGCCCGACCCATTCGGTGGCATCGATTGTGCCCTTTTCCAGCGCCGGATATATGTCGCCGCCGGCAATGGTCTGCGGCACGACGCCAAGCTTGGTCAAAATATTGCCGGCAAAGCCGCCGATGCGCATCTTCAGGCCGCTCAGATCCGCCGGCGTGTTGATTTCCTTGCGGAACCAGCCGCCCATCTGCACGCCGGTGTTGCCACAGGGAAAGCCGACAAGACCTTGCGTGCCATAGAATTCGTTCATCAGATCATTGCCGCCGCCATAGTAGAACCAGGCGTTGATCTGGCGGGCGTTGAGGCCAAACGGAATGCCGGTGCCCAGCGCATAGGTCGGGTCCTTGCCCCAGAAATAATAAGATGCCGTATGGCACATTTCGACGGTGCCATCCGTCACGGCGTCAACAGCCTTGAGCGGCGGAACGATTTCGCCGCCCGCAAAAACCTGAATCTCGAAGTTGCCGTCGGTGGCGTCTTTCACATGGTTGGCCATGGTCTGCGCAGCGCCGAAGATCGTGTCGAGCGATTTGGGAAATGATGACGTCAAGCGCCAGGAGACCTTCGGCGCGGTTTGGGCAATGGCGGGCGCTGCGAGCACTGAGGCTGCTGCAGCGCCGGATCCGACAAGGCCAGCCTTTTTGATAAAGGAACGACGATCCATGAAATACTCCTCCCGAGAGTGATGGGTGTGGACCTTGCCGAACGGCAGGGTTGCAGGAAACTTGCATGGCATTTCGGGAGTGTAAAGTGTCATGACATCACACTTGCCGTTCTTGCGGCGTCGGGTGAAGCTTCAATCGATTGAGGCGAGCGCCTGTTTTATGATCATTTTTGCCGCCGCAACCGCCGGTTTTTCAGCGGCTGATCTTGCAAATGCGACAACAGGCCCCGGCTGTCTGCGCGTCATCAACATTGGCCCCGGCGACGTTCTCAATATCCGCAGGCGGCCGGACGCATCGTCCCGCATCCCTGCCGCCATCGACCCGGACCAGCAAGGAATCCTGAGTCTCAATGGCGCTTGCAAGCCGCTCAGCGCCCCGTGGGGCAGCCGCTGGTGTCCGGTCAAATACGACACTGGCAGCCCGAACGATCCGGTGCGCGGCTTCGTCAAGGCGCGCTTTGTCCGCAACAGCCAATGCCCGTGAGCGAATTCGCGCTGCTTGCTTGCCGGAAATCCCGCAACAGCGTATTCAAGGCCGAAGTAACAAGTTGAAGGTACATCATGCGCCAGCCGATCATCGCCGTCACCGGAGATGTCCGCCATTTTGACAACTACACTTGGCACGCAGCGCCTCAGACCTATCTGGAGGCCGCAGTCGGCGTCGCCCGGGTGACACCGTTGATTGTGCCTGCCTTTGCCGGGCGCATCGACATTGAGGCCATACTCGACCATGTCGATGGCGTGATGGCGACGGGATCAAAAACCAATGTCCACCCGACCAATTACGATGTCGCGCCAACGGTTGCGCATGAGCCTTTTGACGAGGCGCGGGACAACACGGCCATTCCCTTGCTGCGCAGCGCTGTCGAACGCGGCGTTCCGGTGCTGGCGATCTGCCGCGGCTTTCAGGAGCTGAATGTGGCGCTCGGCGGCTCGATCGCCACCGAGATCCAGGAAATCGCCGGCAAACAGGACCACCGCGCCGCCAATTCCGAGGACCAGAAGGAGCGCTTCCGCATTCACCAGCCAGTGCATGTGAAACCCGGTTCCTGCCTTGCCGAAATCATCGGCGCAGGCCGTGTCGAGGTCAACTCGCTGCACCGTCAGGCCGTCGAACGGCTGGCGCGCGATCTTGATGTGGAGGCTGTCGCAGACGACGGCACGATTGAGGCGGTATCAGTGCGCAATTCACTGGCATTTGCCGTTGGCGTGCAGTGGCACCCCGAGTTCTGGGCCTCGCAGGACAAGCCTTCAATGGCTATTTTCGAAGCGTTCGGCGATGCGGCGCGCCATCATCTGTTCCAACGCTCCCGCAAGGCAGCGGCAGAGTAATCAGATGTCGATGTCAGACAGGGTGACAATAGCGCCAGACGCCGGCAGGCTTTCGTAGGCGAACCCATCTGACGGCCCAAATCCAAGAATTGTGCGGCCGGATGCATCGGCAATCAGCGCGCTTTCGCCATCGGAAAGCCAGCTGTTTGCGCCCTCAAGTCCGGCATGGACGGACGCGCAAGACGGCTCAGGGCGCACTTGCAGCGGCACATTGCCCGCCCCGGCGATCTCGATCATGCAGGTTCCGGACATGGCCGCCACCTTCAGGCGCCGGATTGCCGGTTCTGCGGCCTTCGCACTGGTCACGATGGGGTCAACGCCAAATTCGGCGACCCAAGGCGTTTCCGCTTTTTCGGCGTATGGCAAGAGCGCGATCCCCGCAATGGCGAGGCCAACAATGGTTTTTATCATGACGCGGTTTCGGACCTGTGCGTTGATTTGGGGCACATTGTCTGCCCCGATGGTTACTCAAACCTTAACAATGACCCGACGCACCGGCAAAACCGGTCATCTGCGTAAATGAATCGTTTCGTTAACCGGTGTCAACGCGCCTTTTCCGCCAAACCATGACACCAGATTATCGACGCACAGGTTTGCCATGGCGGTTCTTGTGTGCACTGATGCAGAGCCGACATGCGGCAGCAGCACAGTGTTTGGCAGGTCCAGAAATTCTTTGCGGATGTGCGGCTCGTTCTCGAACACGTCCAGACCTGCTGCCGCGATTGTGCCGCTTTTCATGGCAGCAATCAGCGCATCCTCGTCAACGGTAGAGCCCCTGCCGATGTTGATCAGCACCCCGTTGACTCCAAGCGCTTCAAGAACCTGCCTGTTGACTGCATTCTTCGTCGCCTCGCCGCCAGGCACCACGACGATCAGCGTATCCACCGCTTTGGCAAGTTCAATCAGTGATGCATGCCATGGGTAAGCCAACCCCTCCGCCTTGCGCCGGTTATGGTAGTGGATGCTAACGCCGAAGGGTTCCAGCCGCCTGGCAATCGCCTGGCCGATCCGCCCCATGCCGTAAATGCCGACCGTGCGGCCGCGTAAAGTCAACGGCGACAGCCGGTAGTTGCCCTTGGCAGACCAGTCCCCGGCACGCAGATAGGCCTCAGAAGCTGACAGTTCACGCACCGTATTGAGCAAAAGGCCGATCGCCGTGTCGGCCACTTCCTCGGTCAAGACGTCCGGCGTGTTGGTGACCATGACGCCATGCGCGCCAGCATGTTTGGCATCAACGGCATCATAGCCAACGCCAAAATTGGCGACGATTTCAAGCTTCGGCAACGCCTGCATAAAGGCGGCTGATATCACCGTCATCGCGGCAATGCCCCGCACTTTGCCAGCGATCTCCGGCGTCACCAGCGATACATCGGCTGAGGCGATCTCGATCGGCGTGAATTCAGCGCGGATGCGCGCCAGCGCATGCGGGTTGAGCCGCCCAGGCACCAGTATCGGCACATCCTTAAACGTCATGTCAGGCAATCTCCATCGGCTTGGCGGTCGAATGGCGCACCCGCAGCTCCGGCGTGATCAGCTCTTGGCGGGCATGGGCGGGCACGCCCGAGAGCCTTTCAATCAACGCCCGCGCGGCGCGCCGGCCAACTTCCCGTTGTCCATTCCAGACCGTCGTCAGGTCCGGCGTTGCGATGGACGCCTCTTCGAGGTCGTCATAACCTGTCACCGAGAAGTCCTTGCCTGCTTGATAGCCGGCCCGGGCAATGCCGCTCATCAACCCGATGGCCACCAAATCATTCCAGCACACCGCCGCCGTCGGCTTGTCAGGCATGGCAAGAAATTGCCCCGCAGCTTCAAACCCTTCCTTCTTGGTGCGCGGGCCGGCAAGGCGCAAAGAGTCCTGCACCTCAAGCCCGGCCTTTTTCATGGCGTTGACATAGCCCTGGTAACGGTCACGGCCTGTCGATGTCTCGTCGGTGCCGCCGACCATGGCGATGCGCCGGTGGCCAAGCTCGATCAGATGATTGGTCGCAAGGCCTATGCCGTAGGAATCATCGCCGCGAAACACCGGAACCTGCGCCCCTTCTACCGAACGGGCAATCAGCACGGCGGGAAGGCGGTTGTCTTCCGCCAATTTGATATCGGAAGCCGATGTGCCAATGGCCGGCGACATGATCACCCCGTCCGCGCCAAGCTGCATCAGCGTTTCAAGAAACGTCCGCTGCTTGTCCACCGAGTCATAGTGATTGGATAGAATGAAAGTCTGGCGGGACTTGTCCAGCTCGGTCTCGATCGAGCGCAAAATCTCGGCGTAGAACGGGTTCATGATGTCACGAACCACAACACCGACAATCCCCGACCGCGATGTGCGCAAAGAGGCGGCGCGGCGATTGTAGATATAACCAAGGATCGTCGCCTGTTCCTTGATCTTCTCACGCGTGGCGTCGGCAACCAGCGGACTGTCGCGCAGCGCCAGCGATACCGTGGCTGTCGATACTTTCAACGCGTCGGCAATGGTGGACAGTTTGACCTTTTGCGCCATGTATCCCCCACGTTGATGGCAGCCGATTTAAACAATTTAAAAATTGTTATGCCAGCAGATTTGCCAGAGTCAAAGTTTTAATGCCGCATTTCGCGCTGTTAAGCGCAATCGGTGCTCGCGATAGGCGATGTAAAGCCCGGACCCGATAATCACCGCCGCGCCGCCGACCGTCCATCTGTCCGGCAACTGGTCAAAGAACAGCCAGCCGGACAACGCCATCCAGATCATCTGGCTGTAGGGGTAAGGCGCAAGCGCGGCGGTCGAAGCGCGCTTGTAGGCCTTGATGACAAACCAATGCCCAAGCCCGCCAAAAATGCCCAGCAACAGCAGCAAAACCCAGGCAAGCGGTGACGGCGGCATGCTCGCCATCGGCAGCGCAACAGGCAGCATCAAAAGCGCGGGAGCCAGCGCTGAATAGAAAACCAGGCTCTCGGCCGTTTCCGTTTGCCCCATCTTGCGCGTCAAAAGCACATAAAGCGAATAGGACAGCATCGCGCAGATCATCAAAAGGATCTCCGGCCGGAAGCTTTCGGAGCCCGGCCGCGTCACGATCAACACGCCGATGAACCCGCCAACGATGGCAAGCCAGCGCCGCCAGCCTGCCCATTCGCCCAAAAGCGGCCCGGCCAGCGCGGTGATAACCATGGGCCCGGCAAAGAAGATCGAGATCGTCTGCGCCAGCTGCATTTCTCTTAACGCCATGAAGTTGAAAAACGTCGAGCCAAACAGGCAGGCGCCGCGCACGAATTGCATCGGCAGGTTCTTCGGCTTGAACATCGCCGGATAGCGCCAGACCTGCAAAAAGATCAGCGCCAGGACCGTGTGCACGGCAAACCGGACCCAGGCCACAAATGGCGCTGCCATGCCGTGCATCACCAGATATTTGGCGGCCGAATCCAACGCTGTGAACAGCATTGCCGTCATCAGAAGCAGGAATATGGCCGACACAGGCGTCGGCGCTTCGTTCATGTCAGATGGGGTCAAGGAATTGCACGCCGCTGGATCAACGCGCCTGCTCTGCGCCGGGCGGCGCTCAAAGGCAAGCCAGACTATCCATCATTTGCGCATCAGGCTGCCGATCTTTGGTCCTTCGCGTCACTGACAGGCACGGCATCATCATCCAGGTCCGTATCATCATCCTTGTCTGCCTCGTCAGACTTGCCTGACGAAAGATTGGACTCCACCTTTTTCAAAAGCTTGGAAAGCGTCTTGCGGTCTTTCTTGTCCAAACCGTCCAAGGCCTTCTTCTCGGTCTTCTTGATCGATTTTTCGATCGAAAGGATCGCTTCGCGCCCGGCATCGGTCAGAAAAATATGGGCCTGGCGCGCATCGCTGTCCGAACCGCGTTTGTCGAGAAAGCCTTGCGCCTGCAGCCGCGAAATCGTTTTGGTGATGGTTGGCGGGCGCACGCCAAGCTCGATGGCCAATTGCCCGGGGGTCTGGCCATCCAGCAGCGCCAGCGACAGCATCAGCTGGTCTTGGCCCGCGTAAAGCTTCTTTTCCAGAAGGCGCATGGCCAGCGCTGTGCGCCCGAGGCGGGCCACGACCTGGACTTGCTGCAGGATTTTTCGATCTTTCTTCGCCATCTGTCTCTCCATCCGGCTGTGTCACGCGTGAGACCATAGCGCGCACGCGCGCCACTTGCCTTGCATCATATCAAACGGCAAAGGTTCTATCTTCGCCAAGCCGACGAATAAACAGGTTATGTGACAGTGATGCGACTATGGATAAAAAGCCCTTTGGCCATATTGGCGGACAACGCCGCCGCTGGCATTGTGATCGAGGGCACGCGCATTGTGGAGCTGGCGCCCTCAGGCATCACGCCGCTGCATGACGCAGTGTTCGACGCATCCCGCCATGTGATAATTCCCGGCCTCATCAACACCCATCACCACTTCTACCAGACGCTGACCCGCGCCCACCCGCTGGCCATCAACAAGGAATTGTTCCCCTGGCTGAAAGCGCTCTATCCGATTTGGGCAAGGCTTAAGCCTGACGCCTTCCGCCTCGCCACGCGCCTTGCCCTGACCGAACTGATGATGTCCGGCGTCACCTGCTCGTCCGATCATCACTATGTGTTCCCGGCAGGCCTTGAAGACGCCATGGACATTCAGGCCGGTGAAGCCCGCGCGCTCGGCATGCGCATGACGCTCAACCGCGGCTCGATGAACCTCAGCCAGAAAGACGGCGGCCTTCCGCCGGATTCGGTCGTGCAAGACCACGATACAATTCTCAAAGACTGCGAACGCGCCATCAAGGCGCATCACGAGACCGGTGAAGAGTCTCTCATTGAGGTCGCCCTCGCGCCCTGCTCGCCCTTTTCGGTCACGCGCGAGCTGATGCGCGACACCGCAACACTCGCCAAGCAATGCGGCTGCCGCCTCCATACCCATTTGGCCGAAACCCATGATGAAGACCGCTTCTGCGTCGAAACATTCGGCCAGCGCCCGCTCGACTATCTCGAAGATTGCGGCTGGCTGCATGACAAGACCTGGCTGGCGCACGGCATCCACTTCGACGATGGCGAAATCGCCCGCCTCGGCAAGGCGGGCGTTGGCGTTTCCCATTGCCCGACATCCAACATGGTGCTTGCCTCCGGCCATTGCCGCACGCTGGAACTGGAAGCCGCAGGTGTTGCCGTCGGCCTTGGCGTTGATGGCTCGGCATCCAACGATGCGTCAAACCTGATGGAGGGCGTGCGCCACGCCCTGATGCTGAACCGGCTCATCTATGGCGCTGACAAGGTCACACATTTCGATGCGCTCCGCTGGGCAACGCAAGGCTCTGCCCGCTGCCTTGGCCGTTCTGCCCTCGGCAAGATCGCGCCGGGCTATCAGGCCGATCTTGCCATGTTCACGCTGGATGAATTGCGCTTTTCAGGCGCAGGCGATCCGCTGGCCGCGCTAGTCCTGTGCGGTGCGCACCGCGCCGACCGGGTGATGATCAAAGGACGGTGGACAGTCGAAGACAGCATGCCAGTCGGCATTGACGTTCAAAAACTCCGGCATGATCATGGCGCTGTGGCCAAACTGTTTCTGGAGGCCCTGTAATGCCGCTGCCGGACCGCAACTACGCCTTTATCACAGACGCTGATTTTGCCTCTGAACGGGTGCCGGATTGGATCGCCGTCCTGCCGCTCGCTGCCACCGAGCAGCACGGCGAGCATCTGCCGCCGCAAACCGACTGGATCATCGCCGAAGGCATCGTCGAGGCGGTCAAGTCAAGGCTTCCGGCGCATATGCCGGTCACATTTCTGCCCGTCGAAAAGACCGGTTACTCGATCGAGCACAGCAACCGCCCCGGCTGCGAGACGCTTGCTTGGGATGAAGCCATCCGCCGCTGGATCGCTATCGGCGAAGCGATTGCCGACAAGGGCATCCGCAAACTGGTCATGCTCAACGCCCATGGCGGCAACGCGCCGCTGATGACCATCATCGCAACAGAATTGCGCGTTCGCCGCAAGATGCTGGCGGTCGCCACGTCATGGACCCGCTTTGGCTATCCGGGCGGCGCCATCAGCGAAAACGAAAAAGCCTACGGCATCCACGGCGGTGAAATCGAAACCTCGGTGATGCTGGCGCTGAAGCCAGAACTGGTCCACATGGACAAGACACGCAATTTCCCTTCGCTCCAGTATGAGCTGGCGCAAACCGCCAAACATTTGCGCGCTTACGGCCCCCACGCCTTTGGCTGGATGGCCAGCGACCTCAACCCGCATGGCGTCACCGGCAACGCCAGACAGGCCGACCTTGCCAATGGCAAAGCCATGATCGCCCGCGCCGCGGACGGCTTTGTCGAGCTGCTGCACGATGTAGCAGCATTTGACGTTACACGGTTTGATCGGGAGTAAGCGCCGGTTTTGCGCAACAAAAGCAATTGATCCAGTGAATCGATTGCAGGCGCGAACGCCCCGAGCCATGCGAAGGGCCGGGCCGTCGTGACAAGCGAAGATGCAGCCAAACATCCAACTTATCCACCAACCTGAAACCTCCCCTATTATGGCGCCTTCACGCATCGAAGGCTTTTCGCATTGGACTACGCTCTCGCCATCCGCCGCAACCGCGATCAGCTTCGCCAGATCGTCCTTTCGCTGTTCACGTTTGCGAAGATGCGTGTAGGTGGATCATTGTTCACGCTTCCGCGTTCCACATTTGTCGCCATCATGCTCGTCCTGCGGCCCGCCGAATCCGCCGTGCGGCGGCTGATCGTTATCGTGGCGCATGGCCTCGCGTTGAAGGCGCGAACACCCCGTCCTTTCGTCTTCCTCGGGCACCGTCCCGAGGATCCAGACAGCGCCATGCCGATTGCGTTTGGCCGCAGCCGTGCCTTCAAACTCTTCGATCCGCTCAAAACATTCGACCCAGAATCCGTCTGGGATGCTGATCGGCCCGCCTGGGAAAGCGGCTACGACCTTGCCCGCGCCGCCGCAGCGTTCGAAACCGCCGATACCCAACTCGATGCCACGCGCCTCGGCCTTCGTCTCAACGCTCTCATCCGCGCCCTCGACAACCTCCCGCGCCAAGCCCGTCGCCTGCTTCGGTGGCAATCCAGGCGAGATGCTGCATTGAAGGCCAGCCGCCCGGTCCGCCTCTCGCCCATCCGCCCCGGTCTGCCGCCGGGCTGGAGGGCCCGCGCCATTCACGACATCGATCCTGTCCTGCGCGAATGCCACGGGTTGGCGAATGATCTCTTGAATGCGCCCGACACATCCTGACCGCCCGCACCAAACCCATCGCCCTGACCCTGAGGTGCGAGCAAAGCGAGCCTCGAAGGTGCCCCCATCACTCGTCATCGTCGGGCTGCCCCGACGACCCAGCTCTTGACCCCTGTCGAAGAAAGTGGCCGGGTCCCCGTGTCAAGCACGGGGATGACGAAGTCTGGGCTTCGCCAAAACACCCTCGTGCAATCCGCTCGCGAACCGCCTATATACCCATCAAAATCCACGAGGCTCGTTCATGTCCGAAGTCATCCCCACACCTGTCACCGTGCTCACCGGCTATCTTGGCGCAGGCAAGACCACGCTGCTCAACCGCATCCTCTCCGAAGCCCACGGCAAGAAATACGCCGTCATCGTCAACGAGTTTGGCGAAATCGGCATCGACAATGATCTGATCGTCGAATCGGATGAAGAAATTTACGAGATGAACAATGGCTGCGTCTGCTGCACGGTGCGCGGCGATTTGATCCGCGTCGTCGAAGGCTTGATGCGCCGCCCCGGACGTTTCGATGGCATCATTGTCGAGACCACCGGTCTTGCCGATCCTGTTCCCGTCGCCCAGACATTTTTCATGGACGATGATGTGAAAGCCAAGACCAGGCTTGATGCGGTCGTTGCCCTTGTCGATGCCAAACATTTGCCGCTGCGCCTGAAGGATTCGCGCGAGGCCGAAGATCAAATCGCCTTTGCCGATGTGGTGCTGGTCAACAAGACCGACCTCGTGACCAAGGAGGAATTGCGCGACATCGAAGCCACCGTGCGCGCCATCAATCCGACGGCGCAAATCTACCGCACCAACCGCTCGGACATCGACCTGTCCAAAGTCCTCGACCGCGGCGCGTTTGACCTCAAGCGCGTGCTCGAAGACGATCCGCATTTCCTTGATGCGCATGATCACGGCCACGAGCATGTCCACGACGAAAACTGCGGCCATGACCACCACGATCATGACCATCACGACCATCATCACGATCATGACCATCACCACCATGACCATGACCACCATCATCATTCGCCGTCTTCGCCGATCCATGACGTGACGGTCACATCCGTGTCGCTGCGCGGCGGCGAAATGGACCCGGAGAAATTCTTCCCGTGGATTGACAAGCTGACCCAGACCCAAGGCCCGGATATCCTGCGTCTCAAGGGCATCATCGCCTTCAAGGACGACGCCGACCGCTATGTCGTTCAGGGCGTCCACATGATTGTCGAAGGCGATCACCAGCGCCCCTGGAAAGACGGCGAGAAGCACGAGAGCCGCTTGGTATTCATCGGCCGCAAACTGAAGCAGGCCGATCTTCAAGCCGGTTTCGACGCCTGCAAGGCGGCCTGATCAAGAATGCCGACAATTGCCAACGCCGATCTTCCGGGTCACTGCATTCATGCCGGTTTCCTTTCCAATGTCCCGGTCTTCGCTGACGCGGGCGGCTCCATCTTCCGCCTCGAAGGCGCGTTGAAGGAAAAGCAGGCACATCAAGGCCTGCTCTGCGCTGCAGAGACTCCGGATCGGCGATTGCTGGTGACCGGCGGTGAAGACGGAAAAGTCATCGCCACAAATGCTGCGGGCGAGACCAAAGACATTGGCGCAATTGCGCGCAAATGGATCACCTCCGTTGCCGCCGGTCCCAACGGCATCGCCTTCGCCTCAGGCAAAAGCGCCATCTATGTCGAGACCAGCGGCAAGACCCATGAGCAAAGCATCGACCGCTCCATCGAAGGCGTCGCCCTTGCGCCCAAAGGCACGCGCATGGCTCTCGCCCGCTACAATGGCGTCACGCTTTCCTTTCCCGGCACACAGGGCAAACCGGTCGATCTGGAATGGAAAGGCGCGCACCATGGCGTCTGCTTTTCCCCGGACGGGCGCTTCATCGTCACCACCATGCAGGAAAACGCACTTCACGGCTGGCGCATCGAGGACGGCAAGCACATGCGCATGACCGGCTATCCGGCCAAGATCAAATCATGGTCTTGGTCCGCCAAAGGCCGCTGGCTCGCCACATCCGGCGCCGAAGCAGCCATCGTCTGGCCGTTCCACTTCAAGGATGGCCCGATGGGCAAACCGCCGTTGGAACTGGGCACGCGCGCGAAGATGAAAGTCACAGCCGTTGCCTGTCACCCGGAAGAGGAAGTCTGCGCGGTCGGCTTTGATGACGGCATGATCATGGCGGTCCGGTTCGCTGACAACAAGGAAGTGCTGCTGCGCCGCGGCGGCAAAGGCGCGCTCACGTCCATGGGCTGGGATGCCGGCGGCTTCCGCCTCGCCTTCGGCTCCGAAACCGGCGACTGCGGCGTGATTGATATCGCGGGCTGAAGATGGCGCGATGAATGCAGTCTGCCGAAGATATGCGACTGCTTCACGGCTCTTCCACTTCCCGCACTTCGACCGTCACCGACATGTCGAGGAATTGGCCTTCGCTTTGGTCATACGTGCCGCTGATCGGTGTCGCCTGCGCCGGGGTGCGCGTCACCGCGATGCGGATCAGCGCCTGACTGCCGTCGATCATATTGGTCGGATCAAACTCCAGCCAGCCTTCGCCCGGCACATAGATATCAGCCCAGGCATGGGTAGAGCCGCCGCCGGAAAACTCTGTTTCGTCATCATCGCGCACATGCAGATATCCGGTGACAAACCGCGCCGCAAAACCGGACAGCCGGGCGCATTCCATGAACAGAAATGCAAAATCGCGGCATGTGCCCGAGCGCCGTTGCACGGTCGTCAACGCCGATTGCGTGCCGCGCCCCTCGCGCCGCGAATAGGAAAATTCATTGTGGATTGTCGCGCTCAACGCCACGAGATGGCTGTAGACATCGTCCGGACGTTCAACGAATGCTTCATCCAGCCATCGTTGCAGTCCTTCTCGCTCTTCGGGGTTCTGCAATGGAAAAAACGGCGCGAGATCGATTCTGTTATCCACGTCATAGTCCGGCGGCATAGTATGGCGCTCATGACCGGAAATGAGAATCTCTGGGCTCTGCGTGTAGCGCTTGATCAGCAACGTGCTGATAATTTCAAGTTCCGCAGCCGCTTCATCAAAATAGGCATGGGCGACCGAATTGCCGAAAGTGTCGAATTGCCAGTGCAAACGTGCTTCCGGCGCGATGTTCAAATCGGCTTCCAGCACACGCAGATCATGGCCATCGCGCGGTCGCACCAGGAGCCGGTGCATGCCAAAACTAACCGGGCGGTCATAGCGGTAACGTGTTACATGCCTGATTGAAATCAGCGCGGTCATCGGGAACCTTTGGCAAATCCAGCTGTTACGCGACGGCGTTAAGCGACACGGCAAGGTACAGCCGCCCCATTCTTGTGGCCACACTCTAGGCCACCGTAAAGGAAAGCAAGGTGAATCGGCATGCTGATACGCATCGGGTTTGAGATCATCGTGTCCTGCCAAGCGCCAGTGCCGATGCTCATGGCTTTGTCGACACATTCGCAATTTCCCGGCCGCATCATCGGCAAGGACATGGTCCGCTCGTCCAACACCGCGCCACTGAGTGAATATCTCGACGGCTTCGGAAACCGCATCACCCGCACGGTCGCGCCGGCGGGGAAAACCACCTACTGGTCAGATTGTGTTGTCGAGGTCGATGGCTCGTTGGATCATGTGCCCGTGGGGGCACGTCAGCACCGCGTCGAGGACCTGCCGAACGAGACACTGAATTTCCTGACTGCCAGCCGCTATGGCGATTCCGACCGGTTGACGGAAGCGGCATGGAAGCTTTTCGGGGCAACCCCCGAAGGCTGGGAGCGCGTGCGCGCCATCAGCAACTTTGTCCACAACCACGTCACTTTCGGCTACAAGTTCGGCCGGCCGGACAAGACCGCCTACAATGTCTTCTGCGAAAAAACCGGCGTCTGCCGCGATTTTGCCCATCTGGGTGTCGGGCTTTGCCGGGCAATGAACATTCCGGCGCGCTATGTCAGCGGCTACCTCGGTGACATCGGCGTGCCCGATGCCGGTTTCGATGATTTCTGCGCCTGGTTCGAAGTGTTTCTGGATGGTGAGTGGCACACGGTTGACGCCCGCTACAATGTTCCCCGCATCGGCCGCATCGTCATGGTGCGCGGCACCGACGCGTCCGATGTGGCGATGATCACATCCTTCGGCGCCTATGATATGCCGTCGTTCCGCGTGTGGACAACGGAAATGCCGGAAGGCATCACCGACCAAGAAATCATCACAATGCTCGAAACCAGACCGCCACACAGTTTGAAGGCGCCGAACTTCGGCCCGATCAATTAGCGCGCGGCGTAGCTGAACCAGTCGAAGTCGGCGTGTAATCCTTGCCCGGTGATATCAAAGGCAGCCATGCCGACAAATGCCCCGGTAAACGAGCCATGTTCGCCGCGCACCCCGCCCTCGTCGGAAATCAGCGACGCATCGAGCGACCCGCCAACCGGCACCAACTTGCCGCCAATCTTGACCGCGAAGCGCAACACCGCGCCATCGACATCCGCAGCCAGTTCAACCGGCCCCGTAGCCGGGATTGAAACCGGCACCGGCGTCCATGTCAGCAGACCATCGGGATCGCCCATGCATGACAGGATCGTCAACACCCGCCCGCCGCTATCCTCGTCATGCGTGACCATGAGCGCATGAAACTTGAAGCGGTTGTAATAGTGCGTCAGTCCTGCGGCCTGTTGAAACGTTTGTGGCTCAAAATCCACTGACGTTTCAACCCGCAACGCATGGTGCTCCTGCCGCCTTGCCACCAGCGCCTGCTCAAACCACGAACCGATGCTTTCACGCCCGAAAAGGCGCAAATGACCAGGACGGGCTTTCAGCGAAAATATCCGCTCCGGATTGGGCGTGCGCAACCACTGGAACTCATCGGGCAAAATGCCATCGTCAAATTCGCGCCTCGGCACAATGACAGGCCGGTGTGCAATTGACTGGGAACGGGTTGGCGCTGTCACCTCCAGCTTCGGCACCATGCCGCCTTGTTCAAGATAGAGCCAGTCGTCATCCTTCCATACACATTTCTGGATTGCCGTCTCGCGGCCAAGCGGCGATTTGCGGATGCCCGGCAATGGCCGCGAAAACAGATGCGTATGATAAACCTCGCCGTCTGGTGTCTCCACCATTTGCCCGTGCCCTGCCCGCGGCAAAGGCGCATCAGGATCTGCGGCAGACGAAATCAGGTGGAGGTCAGGATGCGTCTCATAGGGTCCGGCAATGGTGCGCGAACGCGCAATTGTCACCGCATGGTCATACCCCGTGCCGCCCTCGGCAGTGGTGAGGTAATACCAGCCATTACGCTTGAACAGGTGCGGCCCCTCGACCAGCCCACGCTCGGTGCCGTGATAAATGTTGGTCACCGGCCCGGTCAGCTCGCCGGACTTCGCATCCCACTCCTGCAGCAAAATGCCGCCGAACAAATTCTGCTTTGCCGGTCCATGACCCGATGACGCCCGGTGGTTCCAAACCATGTTGGCAAACCATTTGCGCCCGTCATCATCATGAAACAGCGTCGGGTCAAAGCCGGACGAATTGACATAGACCGGGTCGGACCAAGGCCCTTCGATAAGTGGCGCAGTGACGATGTAATTGTGCGCGTCCTTGAACGAACCGTCGAAGCGCTTGACGTCCGTGTAGACCAGCCAGAACAGGCCATCGGCATAAGAGAGGCACGGCGCCCAAACACCGCAGCTGTCCGGATTGCCTCGCATGTCGAGTTGGCTTTCCCGACTGAGCGGTCGGCAGAGCAGCGTCCAGTTGATCAGGTCTTTCGAATGGTGGATCTGAACGCCCGGATACCATTCGAACGTAGAGGTGGCGATGTAATAGTCCTCCCCGACCCTCAAAAATGACGGGTCAGGATTGAACCCCGGCAAAACCGGGTTGATGATTTTGCCAGGTTCCATGGTTGCTACTTTTTCTTTCGCTGAGGCCCTGCCCGCTCGGCAGATGCCGCCCAGAGATTGACGTTCGCCTCCAACGCATACTTGTCAATTTCGGCAAGTTCCGCCTTGGTGAAATTCTGTTTCTCAAGCGCGGCCACACAATCAACAATCTGCTGGCTTTTCGACGCGCCGATCAGCGCCGAGGTCACCCTCCCGCCGCGCAGAACCCAGGCGAGCGCCATCTGTGCCAGCGTCTGCCCGCGCTTTTCCGCAATGGCGTTGAGCGCGCGAAGGCCGGCGAGCGTTTTGGCGCTGAGCATGTTCGGATCAAGCGACTTGCCCTGCGCCGCCCGGCTGTCCTTGGGAATGCCTTTCAGATATTTGTTGGTCAGCATTCCTTGCGCCAGCGGCGTGAAGGCGATGGATCCCATGCCTTCCTTATCGAGCGTGTCGAGAAGCTTGTCCTCTTCCACCCACCGGTTGATCATCGAATAGCTCGGCTGGTGGATGATGCAAGGCGTGCCAAGATCGCGCAAAATCTTCGCGGCCTCTTTGGTGCGCTTGGAATTGTACGACGAGATGCCCGCATAAAGCGCCTTGCCGGAGCGAACCGCATGGTCAAGCGCGCCCATGGTTTCCTCAAGCGGCGTCTCCGGGTCGTAGCGGTGCGAATAGAAAACATCGACATAATCGATCCCCATCCGCGCCAGACTCTGGTCGAGGCTCGCCAGCATATATTTGCGGCCGCCCCACTCGCCGTAAGGGCCATTCCACATGTGGTATCCGGCCTTGGTCGAGATCACCAGCTCATCGCGCAGTCCGTGAAAATCCGTGCGCAAAATCGCGCCGAATGCTGTCTCGGCGGATCCTGCCGGCGGGCCGTAATTGTTGGCCAGATCAAAGTGGGTGATGCCCAGATCAAACGCCGTGCGGCACAATTCACGCTTCAATTCATGCGGCGTATCGCCACCGAAATTGTGCCAAAGGCCCAGCGAAATCGCCGGCAGTTTCAGCCCGCTCTTGCCGACGCGGTTATACTTCATTTTCGAATAGCGGTCTTGGGCAGGCAGCCAGCTCATGGGTCTCTCCTTGTGTCAGGCGACGCTTAAGCTTGAGCAAAAGCGATGCCGATTTGTGTTGCCCAGAGCTTGGCTCACAATCCGGTATGTCAAGTCAAGTGGCGCAGTTCGCGAGAACCGGAACGGAGCGTACATCAGTTACGTGGGCACCGGAAGCGCGGCATACCGAGTCAATCGGCCATCAAAGCGGATTTTCAGTCATGCTCGAAGCAGCGCTTTCGCCTCTTCCGGCCCGAGATAGGCAGGCTGTGTGCAACTGGTCTGCAGCGTGATGAACTGCCCGGTCTCGCCGGACTTGAGGATTGATGTCATCACGTCCACGCCGTGCAGCGTGCGCTCCAGCGAGCAGCGAATGTCGCGGCCTTCGGCGATGGCAATGGCCATGTCGGCAAGGCCTGCCGTTCGGTAGTTCGCCATTTTGCCTTGCGGATGTTCCTGGTTGGGAATGCCCAGCGCATGATCCCACTCGGGCAGTTCTTCTGCCGGCCCGTTGCGCTTGGTGGCCATCACCTTGCCGCCGAAGAAGTTCGGGTCCGGCACATAAATAGAGCCTTCAGAACCGTACAGTTCCATGTTGGCATGGCGGTGGGCGAACACGTCCCATGAGGCCGAAAGTGTCACCGCTGCGCCGGAGTGGAATTCGAGCAGCGCATGCAGAGTCGTTGGCGTCAGCACCGGAACCGTCTCGCCAAGGCGCGGGCCGTTGGCGATCACGCGCGTCTTTTGCGGTGTTGCAGCCAGCGCGGCGACACGCTTGACCGGGCCGATCAGGTTGATCAGGTTTGCCACATAATAGGGGCCCAGATCCAGCACCGGGCCACCGCCAAATGCGTAGAAAAAATCCGGGTTCGGATGCCAGTGCTCCATGCCGAAATTCATCACATGCGCGGTGCCTGAGGTGATGGTTCCCACAAGCCCGTCGTCGATGGCCTTGCGCGCCTGCTGGTGCGCCCCGCCCATAAATGTATCCGGCGCGCAGCCGGCCTTCAGTCCCTTTGCATCGGCAATCCGGCGCAGTTCCAATCCCTGTTCAATCGTCAGCACCAGCGGCTTTTCTGAATAGGCATGCTTTCCTGCCTCAAGAATCCGCTTGGTGATCGGAAAATGCGCGGCAGGGATCGTCAGATTCACCACCGCGTCAATGTCGTTCGATGCCAAAAGGTCATCAACGCTCATGGATTTCAGGCCGAATTTCTCGGCCTGTGCCTGCGCGCTCGCCATGTTCATATCGGCGCAAGCGATGATCTTCAGCCCCCTGAACAAGGGGGCGAGTGTGAAATAGGCAGTCGAGATGTTGCCACACCCGATAACGCCAACGCGCAATTCTGCAGTCATGATTCTTAATCCTTAGAGCTTGGATGCGGCTTCGAACGAACGTTCGGCAAAGCGTTTGGTATCGCTCGGCTTGTCGTGTTCAAGCACGTAATGGCGAAGGCGGGTCTTCTTCAGCGCCGCCATGATGGGTTTGTAATCGACCGTGCCGTGCCCGACATCTGCCCAGCCGTCTTCATCGGCATTCTTGCCCTTGGCGGCAATATCCTTGATGTGGGCGGCCGTGATGTTGGCGGCATATTTCTTGACCAATTTGATCGGGTCAGCGCCGCCGCGGATCACCCAGGCGATGTCGATCTCCCAGTCCAGCAATGGCGCCCCCTTGAACATCATTTCATGTGGCGTCTTGCCGTCCGGCAAGGCCACAAATTCAAAGTCATGATTGTGCCAGCCAAACGAATAGCCCTCAGAGCGATAGTAGGCAGCAATTTTGCCAAGCCGCTTGCCGAAATCACGCCAGCCCTTGGAGTCCTTCGGCCGCTGGTCCGGCATGATGTGCGGGCAGTAAATGTGGCGGATCCCGAGCGTCTTGAGGATTTTCACAGTGCCCTTCTTATCGCCCTCCAGCTGGTCAATTCCAAAATGCCCGGTCGGCATTGTCAGCCCGTGCTGGTCGAGCAGCGCCTTGAGGCCCGCCGCGTCGGCATAAAGGCCGCCATAGCCCTCAACTTCCTTGTAGCCGGCATCGGCCAAGATCTTGATCGTGTCAGCAACCGATGAATGGTTGCGCGCCGAATAGAGCTGGAATGACAGTCGTTTGGGCATGGGAAATCCTCCGGAAATAATCAGGCCTTGAGCCATGTGTCATAGTCTGAGACGAGCAGATGCAGCGGCTCAACGTCTTCATCGATTGTGGCGAACCGGCCGATCGGCTCGCGGAAAATATTGTCGGTCAGATCATCATTGACCGTCGAAACCTCGCCGATCAGAACGTCCTTCCCCTCGCCCCAGAAGGCATGCCAGACGTTGGTGTGAAGCGTCACGCTCTCGCCTGGATCAAGCGAAAGCAGGCCGCCGGGTTTCATGGTTCGCATTGTCCCGTCGCAGGCCACCCGAACCTCGGCCTCCTCGTCAATCGAACCGTCCGGTTTGGCCATGAACAGTTCCAGCACAAGCTTGCCGCCGCCGCGGTTGATGATGTCTTCGGATTTGATGTCATGCCGGTGCATCGGCGATATCTGGTTCTTCTTGGAGATCATGATCTTCTCTGCGTAGACCATGCCCCGCCCGCGCGCCAAATCGGCGGCAACGCCATTGCGGACGGTGAACAGGAAGAGGCCCAGTTCATCGAACTTGCCCTGGCCATAATCGGTGATGTCCCAGCCCATGCGCCCGTTCAAGATGCCCGAGCCGCCCTTGGTGTTGGCCTGCATCTGCTGTGGCGTCCAATAGGCGAATGGAGGCATGATATAACCGAACGAGCGGATGAATGCGTCGCTGGCGCGGATGATGTCATTGACTTCTGAACGTTTCATTTCTGCATTCCGCCTGCTTGGTTTTCTTGGGCATGGGTTGCGCCATGCAAATTGCGCACGACAAGGCTTGAGTAGACATCTTCGGGTTTGACACCATTTTCAGAAAGAAATCGGATGGTGCGCCTCTCGCCTGCCATCATGTCAAACCCGCCATCGTCAAATCGCCCTGCAGCATCTGTTTCCATTGATACAAACAGCGCTGGCTTTGCCGCCGTCAGCGTCACTGTAGCCACGCCGTTTTCCGTTGCCGTTGCGATGTGCAAGTGCGGATCTTCCAGCGCCAATTGCTTATAGGGACGCAAGGCAAAATGGCCTCTACCGGATGACCCGTCAGAAGCTGAAAACTCAAATACCAGCAACCTGTCCTTGCCGATGTCGCGTGCATTCAGCCAGGCGGCATCCACCGCTTTGTCGGGCGGTGTGGTGACCGAAACACGCGACAGGATCGTTTCGGCCCCGCTTAGCGAAACCGACTTTGTGACAATGTCGATGTTGACGAGCGAAGGCCGGTCGTTGACGGCAACAATCCGCACTGCGTCCCCGTCCGGCGATGGCACGGCGAAAACCGCAGCCGGCTGGAAAAAGCGCTTGACCATATGGTGCATCACTTTCCATCCGCCGCCGTGATCAAGGCTCGCCCAGGAGGCCACTGGCCAGGTGTCATTGAGCTGCCAATAGAGAGAGCCCATATTGTGCGGCTTCAGCGAACGCCAGAATTCGACCGCTGTCTTGATGGCCAATCCCTGCTGCACCTGGCTGAGATAAACAAAGTCGGCAAAATCCTTCGGGAAACGGAAATAGCGGAACATCGTCTCGGCGATGCGTGCATTGCCGCCCGCGTTTTTCTGGTGCGATTCCATCACCGGCGATGAAATGTTGAGATCATCACCGGAAGCGAACTGCCGCGCGATTTTCATCGAGGCAAACGACTGGAACCCGAATTCGGAACAGAAGCGCGGGCGCACCGAGCGGTAGTGGTCAAAGTCCTTGCCCTCGTGCCAGACGCTCCAAAAGTGCATGTCGCCGGAAGTGTCGTCATGCCAGGCATCGCCAAACGACATCGGCCCGGGTGAGGGGCTCGAGGGCCACCAGTTGGCAGAACCATCTGCCCCCTTCATCGCCGTCTCAATCGTGCGGTTCAGCCGGTCATAGGATACCAGATAGCGGTCGCGGTTTTTCCGCGATTCCTCAAACCATGTCAGCGCCCCGATCAATTCATTGTCGCCGCACCATAAGGCAATGCATGCATGGTGTTGCAAGCGGCGCACCTGGTAGTCTGCCTCTTGGCGCACCTCTTCCAAAAAATCAGGCGTCGAGGGATAAAGATTGCAGGCGAACATGAAGTCCTGCCAAACCAACAATCCCATGCGGTCGCAAAGATCGTAGAAATAATCCGGCTCATAAAACCCGCCGCCCCAGACACGGATCATGTTCTGGTTGGAGTCAACGGCGGCCTGTAAGAGCTTTTCCGTCAATTCCGCCGTCGCGGCCGAAGGCAAAGCGTCGGCTGGAATCCAGTTGGAGCCGCGGCAATAAATCTCCTGCCCGTTGATTTTGAACGCAAAGCGATTGCCGGCCGCGTCTGCATCTGTGATCAGTTCAACCGTGCGCAAGCCTATGCTGCGACGCTCAACCTGACCATCAAGCGAGACTTCGATGTCATAAAGATTCTGGCTGCCGTGCCCGGCCGGCCACCAAAGCTTCGGGTCGGAAATCGCGAATGTGTGCGCCAGTGTCGAGTAGCCTTCGTGCACATCAATGGTGCGCGAAATGATCTGTCCATCAACCGCAATCTTCAACGCCGCTTTTCCCGCCCGCCGCGCATGGATGGCAAGCATGACCTCCAGGGCAACTTCGCCCTCTGCATGGGATTGATTGATCTGCACATGCTCAATCCGCGCCGTCTCGACCCGGTTCAGCTCAATACGCCCATACAGCCCCAGCGGCGCAATTGCGATGTTCCAGTCCCAACCGAAATGACAGGCCGGTTTGCGCAGCATGTTGCCGTTGGGAATGGGGCAGTTCTGCGCGGCATAAGGAATATAAAACGGCATCGAAGCCTGCAATTCGTTTGCAGTCTTGGGGTTGGACTTGAACAGGATTTCAATCCGGTTCCCGCCCGCTTTCAATGCATGCGACACATCCGGCCGGTAGCGGCGGAAACAATTGCGCGCAGACAGAACGAGTTCGCCATTGACCAGCACATCGGCAACCGTGTCGAGATAATCGATATCCAGATACCAGCCATCCGGCTCGAAAGACTCCGCCATGGTGAAAGTGCGCGTGATGACCCATTCATCTTGCGCAACCCACTGCACGGCATCTTCGTTGCGCCCCTTGTAAGGATGATCGATGGCGCCTGCCAGGATCAATGCGGAATGAACATCGCCAGGAATGGCCATGGCAACCGCATGCTGTCCCGAAGCGCTGGCCAGCGCCCAGGTTCCGGCAAGATTGATGCCTTCATCGCGAAGGGCGGGCTGCATGGTGTTCATGGTTTTGCCTGTCAGGCGATTTGGGTTTTTCACTAAATCCGGTCGCCGTCGGCCGCATCGAACAAGGAGGCCAGACCAACGCGGAAGCGGACCTTTACCTTGTCGCCCGGATGGAAATGGACGCTTGATTCCACGCGGGCCGTCAGGCTATCGCCTTCAAACTCCAGCCAGACCAGACTGTCCGAGCCCATCGGCTCGACCAGCTCGACTTCAGCGTCATATTCCGGCGACACGTCAGCGCTGGCTCCGACGTTGATCCGGATATGCTCGGGCCGGACGCCGAAGATCACCTTCTGACCATCATGCGTTGCCCGCTCTGTGGCATAGCCCGCAAGCGGGACAGTCACGCCCTCGACTTTGACGGATACATCCTTGCCGGAACCGGCAATCGTGCCCTTCAGGAAGTTCATCGACGGCGAGCCGATAAAGCCCGCGACATAGAGATTTTTCGGGCTGTTGTAGATGGTCATCGGATTGTCGAGCTGCTGGATGGTGCCGCCCTTCATGACAGCGACCCGGTCGGCAAGCGTCAACGCTTCGATCTGGTCATGCGTCACATAGATCATTGTGTTGCCGAGCCGCTTGTGAAGGCGCTTGATTTCCACGCGCAGTTCGGCGCGCAACTTGGCATCCAGGTTCGAAAGCGGCTCGTCAAAAAGGAACACGTCCACGTCGCGCACCAGCGCACGGCCGATGGCCACGCGCTGGCGCTGTCCGCCGGAAAGCGCGGTCGGCTTGCGCTGCAACAGCGGTTCAAGCTGAAGCATTTCGGCAGCGCGGGTCACGCGCTTGTCGATCTCGTCCTTGTCCATGCCCGCCACCCGCAGGCCGAACGACAGGTTCCGTTCCACGGTCATCTGCGGATAGAGCGCATAGGATTGGAAAACCATGCCGATGCCGCGGTCCTTTGGCTCTTCCCAGGTGACATTCCTTCCCTGGATGAACACTTTGCCCTTGGACGGCTCCAGAAGACCCGCAATGCAATTCAACAGTGTGGACTTGCCGCAGCCGGATGGTCCGAGCAGCACCAGAAACTCGCCCTGCTTGATCTCGAGGTCCAGCTCCTTCAGGACACTGACCGCGCCATAGCTCAGCGCCAGACCCTGCACAGACACGCTTGGAATATTCGAATTCATCCCATCAACCCTTCACTGCACCGGCGGCGATGCCGCGGACAAAATATTTCCCTGAGAAAAAGTAGATCGCCAGCGGTACCAGACCCGTGAGAATCGTCGCGGCCATGTCGACATTGTATTCCTTCACGCCCTGCCCCGTGTTGACGATGTTGTTGAGCTGGACCGTCATCGGATAGTTCGTCGGGCCGGCGTAGATGACGCCGAACAGGAAGTCGTTCCAGATGCCGGTGACCTGCAGAATGACTGCCACCGTCATGATCGGGATCGACATTGGCAGGAACACCTGGAAAAGGATGCGCCAGTACCCGGCTCCGTCAACGCGGGCGGCCTTGAACAGTTCCTGCGGCAGCGACGCAAAATAGTTGCGGAACAACAGTGTCAAAAGCGGCAGTCCAAAAATCGTGTGAACCAGAACCACCGCCGGAAGTGTTGAAAAGATGCCGAGCCAGCGCGTGATGATGACGATCGGATAGATCATCACGACATAGGGAATGAAGCTTGCCAGCAGAAGGATCGTGAAAAAAGCCTCTGAATATTTGAACGGCCAGTTGGCAAGCGAATAGCCGGTGATACAGGCGACTGTGATCGACACAATCACCGATGGCACCGTGATTTTGAGCGAGTTTATGAAGCCCGGTTTGATACCTTCGCAGTAGAGTCCCGTGCACGCTTGGCTCCATGCCTTGATCCATGGCGCAATTGTCAGATTGTCTGATGGCGTGAACAGATTGCCTGCGCGGATCGCGTCAAGGTCCTTCAACGATGTGATGACCATGATATAGAGCGGGAACAGAAAAAACAGGCAGCACAAGATCAAGACGCTGTAGACGATGAAGCGTGGCAGCGTGATGAACTTCTTGGGCTTCGGCCCGGATGGCGATATCGCGTCAATGGCCATGATCATTGTCCCTTCTTGCCAAATTCCATCCGGATCCAGGGGATCAGGATCACGGCCATAGACAACAGCATCACCGTCGATGCTGACAGCGACTGGCCGAGGTTAGCGGTAAAATTCTGGTAGATATAACGCGACGGCACATCCGACGAGACACCAGGGCCGCCATCGGTTGTTGCAATGACCAAATCATAGATGCGGATTGCGCCGGACGCGACAAACACGAAAGTGGTCACGAGCACCGGCTTCATCATCGGCAGCACAATCTGCACATAGGTTCGCCAGGTGGGAATGCCGTCGATTTTTGCTGCTTTCCAGATTTCTTCGTCAATGCCGCGCAGTCCTGCCAGCATGAGCGCCATCACAAAGCCGGTGCCTTGCCAAACCCCCGCGATCACAATGGCATACATCACCATCTGCTGATCCGCGATCCAGCCGAACGAGAAGCTCTCCCAGCCCCATGCACGTATGGCTTTCTGCAAGCCATATTCAGGCGACAGGATCCAGGCCCACACATGACCGGTCACGATGAAGGAAAGCGCAAATGGGTAAAGATAGATCGTGCGGAATATGCCTTCCGCCCGGATCTTCTGGTCCATGAGAACGGCGATCAGAAAACCAAGCGTCATGACGATTGCAATGAAGAGCACCGCGTAAGTAACAACGTTTGGAAACGATCCAGAGCATTTCAGCTGCCATGCTGGACTGCCGATCTGTGTCAGGGCGGGGCAGTCCATCCAGCGGCTGGAGTTGAAAAGCCGGGTGTAGTTGGTAAAGCCGCTGAAATTGTTCCACCAGTCCTGCGGCGTGAACAGCGGCAGGATCTTGATGGATGTGAAGGAGAACATCACAGTCCACAATGTTCCGCCCACAAATACGAACAAGGCAATCAGGATCATCGCCAGTGAGCCGAACTTCGACTGCTGATTTTCGTAGGGCGCAAACCAGGGCACAAGGCTCAGCGGCACGGTGATCGACAGCAAACCCAGCACGGAAGGAAACCAGCTGACCGCAGACGAAGCGATGCCCGCAGACCGGGACGTATACATCACCGTCAGGAACAATGCCAAAATAGCGCCAAGGTAAGCGAGCTTGTTGCCAAACTTGCGGAATGGAATGTCGAGCAAAGCCAGCGCGATTCCCGCCAGCACAATGAAAAATGCAGCGCCCGCCACGCCGCTGAACTCGGTCCAGGGCCGCCAACCGAAACCCAAAAGGAACGCCGCAGTGGCTGTGATTGCGAAAGTGGTGTTGCGAGTGCGCCGCGCAACGTTTGGCGTTTCAAAATTGTCCAGAAGTGTCCGTTTGCAGAAACTGGACAGCAGATAAACAAGGGCAGCCAAGACTGACAGTTTCAGCACGAAAAACCCGACGTCGGCAACAAGCGCGCTTCCGCCCACATGTTTCCTGAAAACGACAAACCATTCGGCTTGCTCAAACAGCCCGTAAGTCAAAAGTCCCAGGATGGACGCCAGCGCTGTGGCCAGGCAGTAGGCAATGACCGCCGGAATGCGATCAGGCGTGAAAACGTAGCGCGGGTTGATGGAAGCTGTGGCCATTTCCGGACTTCACTCTCAACAAAGGCAACGGCCAGAGATGCCAGTCAAAAATGAACTTAATCACCCGATGGTTCAACGGCGCGTGCGTATGGATTCAATGGGATGAGTCTGCCGCACTCCCCTCGCTATGGCAGGGAGTGCGGCAATTTCGTCAGAACGCAGATCTTACTTCGGCGCGTTCTTGATGATGTCCGCGAATTTGGCTTGCGTGTCAGCAGCGGTCAGGTTCGGGTCAGCCATGAATGAGGTGAACAGATCGTTGATCTGGTTCAGCGTATCACGATCAACCATCTGCACATCGTTCGGGAACACCGCGGCCGAACCGTCAAGAATGGCCAGGCCCTTCTTCATGCAGTCATTGGCGGCCGACAGGTCAACGTCAGCACGCATCGGCAGCGAGCCCTTCTTCAAGTTGAACGCCACTTGCACTTCCTTGGTCACCAGCGTGGCCGCCATCCGCTTTTGCGCAGCCGTCACTTCCGGATCCTTGTTCTTGGGGAAGTAGAACACGTCGCCGCCGGTGTTGAGCACCGGTGTCACACCGAGACCTGGCAAGCAGTCATAGTCCTTGCCGGCAACGAGATTGGCCACAGCGAATTCACCGCCAGCCCAGTCGCCCATGATGTTGGCGCCGGCCTTGCCCTGGATAACCAGCGCGACTGCTTCATTCCACTGGGGAACCATCTTGTCGGCCGGAACAAACTGACGGACGGCAGCAAGCGCTTCAAATACTTTGGCGAATTCAGGGCCTGAAGCGAGCGCGACATCACGGTCTTTGTAGACCTTGACGAAGTTGTCAACGCCGGCAAGGGCAACGAGCACGTCGTTCACGAGAAGACCAACTGGCCAGCCCTGTGCGAGCGACAATGGCTGAATGCCTTTTTCCTGCAGCTTGGGTGCGGCGGCAACGAATTCGGCCCAGTTCTGCGGAGGCGCAATGCCTGCGTCTTCATAGACCTTGCGGTTGGTCCACATCCACTGCGCAGAGTGCAGGTTCACCGGAACGCAATAGACCTTGCCGTCCTTGGTGCAGCTCTCAAGCTGTGAAGCCGGGCGCAGAATCTTGGCCCATTCGCCAGCTGTTGCAACATCAGTGATGTCCTCAAGCAAGCCGGCTGCGATAAGATCGTCAGCGTCTTTGCCAGGGTTCAGCTGGGTGGCGCCCATCGGGTTGCCGCCAAGAATGCGCGAGATGATGATGGGACGGGCAACGTCGCCCGAACCGGCGATGGCGCCGTCAACCCACTTGTCGCCCGAGGCGTCGACAGCCTTGGCAAATTCGGCAACAGCAGCAGCTTCGCCGCCTGAAGTCCACCAATGGGTAACTTCAATGTCGGCAGCGAATGCCGAAACAGACATGGTCAGAGATGCTGCAACAGCAGCAAGAATAGACTTATAACGCATCACGGATCCTCCCTTGCAAAACGTTATCCCCAAAAGCCTATGGGAAAAAAATCGACTCGGCAACGATGCATCGGTATTTTTTTTGACTTCCGAAAAATTCAATTCCGCAAGGTGGAGAAAGTTGCGGCGGCAACGAATGGTCACGATTCGGCAAGGGAACAACAAATCTCGGCGAGGACTATCTATATAATTGAATTACATAGCATATTTCCGATTCCTTACATAGTTGTCCCTACGCGAAGTTTGGCATTTTCTCACTGTGGGTGCCAATCGAAAGACAGCGTACCGGTCGCCGCAGTGAAAACACATTGACCTGTAACGTTACAAATTAACGGGGGCTGCGAATTTGCCCCAATGTGCTTTTATGCCAATCGAAACAGTGTTCAACATTCGCCAGTGAATTGGAGCCACGGTTGAAATGAAACAAAGCGGTCAATCGGCGGACAACCGCCCAACCCTGAAGACGATAGCCTACATGACCGGATTGGGGGTGACAACCGTTTCCCGCGCCTTGAAGAATGGTCCCGAAATCGGCGAAAAAACCAAAGAGCGCGTTCGTCAAGTTGCTAAAAAAATCGGCTACCTCCCCAACCGCGCGGGCGTGCGTCTTCGCACCGGCAAGACCAATGTCATCAGCCTGATCCTCAACACCGAAGAAGGAGCAATGGGTCTGGTCTCCGAGATGGTTTACGGCATCATCGAAGCATTGGCAGATACGGCTTATCATCTTGTGGTTACGCCCTATTCGCTTTCAAATCCGATGGAGCCGGTGCGCTATATCGTCGAGACCCGCTCGGCAGACGGTATCATCATTTCGCGCACCGAGGCACTTGACCCGCGGGTGACTTATCTTTTGGAACATAACATGCCTTTTGCCACGCATGGCCGCACCGAATTGGGCGTCGAACACCCTTGGCATGATTATGACAATGACGCCTATGCCTATAAAGCGGTGCAGATGCTGGTCCAGCGTGGCCGCAAGCGCATCTCGTTATCTTCGCAGCATTCGGAACTTCTTTACGCCCGCCACACGGCAAATGGCTTTCGGCGCGCTTTGCGGGATGCGAAATTGGATGAATTTCCGCTCAAACGCCTTGATTTGGATGTGCCATCTGATGAAACCCGGCGTAACGGCCTCGAAATTGGCTTGGCTTCTGACAGGCCGGACGGCATTGTCTGCTCCTCGCCGCTGGGTGCGCTGGCTCTGGTTGGCGGGTTGGAAGAAGCCGGACTGAAAATTGGCCGGGACATCGATATAGTCACCAAGCAAAGCGCCGTGTTTGTTGGCTGGTACAAGCCGGAGATTTTGACCATCCGTGAAGATTTTCGTCTGGCCGGGCGCGACCTTGCAAAATCGGTACTGGCACGCATCGAAGGTGTGGAACCGACAAAGCTGCAGCACCTTGTCGGCCCGGATGATCCTGCAGATTGGTGAATCGCCGGCTGTTTTGGCATCTTGCATGGCGTAATCAGGCATGAGTTTGCGCGCTTGCGCCTTGCGCTGCCCCAATGCAGCTTGCTACGGTAATGTCTCCGAAAAACAAAAAATATTGGGGAAAACGATGAAATCCATCCTGAAACTCACGCTTGCCGCGCTGCTGGTCAGCGCTGCCGCTGGCGCATTTGCCGCAGACAAGATCAAAATCGGCACCGAGGGCGCTTACCCGCCATTCAATTCGGTCACCGCAGACGGCAAGGTCGTCGGCTTTGATGTCGACATTGCCAATGCGCTCTGCGCCAAAATGAAAGCCGAGTGCGAAATCGTTACGCAGGATTGGGACGGCATCATTCCTGGCCTGATCGCTAAGAAATACGATGCCATCATTGCCTCCATGTCGATCACCGACGAGCGCAAGAAACAGGTTGATTTCACCAACCCCTATTACAAGTCGGCCCTGACCTTTGTCGCCAAGAAGGGGTCTGGCATCACCGAGATCAACGCTGATTCCCTCAAAGGCAAGACCGTCGGAGCGCAGGCCGGAACCACCCAGGCCGATTTCATCACTGCGGCCTTCCCCGATGTCGAATTGAAGTCATACCCGACACAGGATGAAGTCAACCTCGACCTCGTCAACGGCCGCCTCGATTTCGGTGTCTCCGATCTGTTCCCGATGATGGACTGGATCGAGAAGTCGAAGGACGGCACCTGTTGCGAACTCGTCGGCAAGCCCGTGCTGGATGCCCAATATGCCGGTCAGGGCGCAGGCATCGCCGTACGCCAGGAAGACGATACGTTGCGCGAGGCCTTCAACAAGGCGCTCGACGAAATCGTCGCCGACGGCACCTACAAGGCGATCAACGACAAGTACTTCAAGATCAACATCTACACGATGGAATGATCTGAACTCAGAAGAGCACGGCCGCCCGGATCAAACGCATCCGGGCGGTTTTGTTTTGGAGAACCGGCGCAGTGGACAGTGTCTTTGACGTGGCGATCATCGGCGGCGGCATTGCCGGGTTTTCCCTTGCCCACGCCCTCAGCCCCCACAAAAGCGTCGTCATTCTCGAGAGCGAAGATGCGTTCGGCTACCATGCCACCGGCCGCTCCGCCGCCGAGTTCGCCTTCCGCTTCCAAACTCCGCTTGTCGGCAAACTCGCCGCCCTGTCATTCCCATTTCTCAATTCGCCTCCGGACGGATTTTGCCAGACCCCGCTTCTCAAAGAGCGCGGCATGATGCTGATTGCGCCCGAGGAAAAACAGGCCCGGCTGGAAGAAGTCTACGCGCACGAATCCATTGCCACGGACCGGTTGCGCCGTTTGACATCACAAGAGGTTCTGGCGCGCGCGCCCATCCTCAATCCGGCATTTTTCACATCCGCTTTCTTCGACCCGGATTGCTGGGACATTGAGGTCGAAACCCTGTTCCAAGCCTATCAGCGTTCGGCCAAGGCCCATGGCGCTATTGCCCATCGCAAGGCCGAACTGCGCCATGCGCATCGCAGCGATGGCGTCTGGAAGCTGGAGACTGGCGCGGGCCTGTTCGAAGCGGCAATGATCGTCAATGCATCCGGCGCATGGGCCGACGAGACGGCAGCCCTTTGTGGCGCCGCGCCGCTCGGCCACACCCCGCTCAACCGCACGGTGATCACGGTAGACCTGCCGCACGGCATTGATTGGCGTTCAATGCCTGAGGTGCAGGAGATCGACGAGGATTTCTACATGAAGCCGGATGCAGGCAAGCTGCTGCTCTCGCCCGCCGACGAAAATGCCAGCGCACCCTGCGACGCGCAGCCGGAGGAGATGGGCATTGCCTGGGCGATGCACTGGGTGAACGAAGCAACGACAATCTGCGCCAACCGCCCGGCGCATGCTTGGGCAGGCCTTCGCACCTATTCGCCCGACCGCGCGCCGGTGATCGGATTTGACGTCGAAGTTGAAGGCTTCTTCTGGCTGACCGGTCAAGGCGGCTTCGGCATCCAGACATCCCCGGCCCTCAGCGAATTCGCCGCCGCGTTGGTTCTTGGTGAAAGCCCGCCGGAAAAATTCGCCGCCGTAGGCGTCACTGCTGCCGCCCTGTCGCCACTGCGGTTTGGCGAAACCTGAATCGGGAGGGTGCAGCGCCGTGGCAAAAGACGGCGCGAATTGCTCACCTTCCTCAGAACTGGATTACGCGAAAGCGGATGGAAAGCCCTCTGCCTTTCTGCCAAGTTAGCGTTCCTTGCAAAAAGAAAAGCCGGAGCAGCATGCGCATTTTCTCACCCGCCGAAACCGCAGCCGCGCTCGACTATCCGGGACTGATCAGCGCGATCGCCGAGATTTTTGCGATGGGCGCCACCGCGCCGCAGCGCCACCATCACACAATGAAAAAACCGGGTGAACCCGACGACGTGCTGCTGCTGATGCCCGCATGGGCGCAAGGCTTTGGCGTCGGCGGCGTCAAGATTGTCAACATCGTGCCCGGCAACAATGCACGCGGCCTGCCGGCCATCATGGCAAGCTATCTTGTGTTTGACGAGATCACCGGCGCGCACAAGGCGATCCTCGACGGCGCCACGCTGACGGCAAAACGCACGGCTGCGGTCTCTGCCCTAGCTGCCGACAGGCTGGCGCGCAAAGACGCCAAGACGCTGCTTGTCGTTGGATCAGGCCGCGTGGCGCAAGAGCTGCCTTATGCATTCAAGGCCGTGCGCAATATTGACAAGGTGATTGTCTGGAGCCGCACGGCGCAGTCCGCGCAGGCGCTTGCCGACAGGCTGGCGAAGGAGGGCTTCCGCGCCATGGCTTCCACCGATCTCGAACGGGCGGTCGCGCATGCCGACATCATCTCCTGCGCCACTTTGGCCGCCGATCCGGTCATCAAAGGTGCATGGCTGAAGCCCGGACAGCATCTTGACCTCATCGGCTCCTATGCCCCACACATGCGCGAGGCCGACGATGAATGCATCCGCCGTTCGAACGTCTACATCGACACAGAGGCCGCGCTGCATGAGACCGGCGATCTGATCAAGCCGCTGGAATCCGGCGTGCTGACGAGCGCCGCAATACTGGGATCCCTTTACGAGCTCGCCAAGCCCGGCTTCGACGCCAACCGCGCGCCGGAAGACATCACCCTGTTCAAGGGCGTCGGCCATGCGCTGGAAGACCTGGCGGCGGCGCGCCTGGCTTTGTCGAAGCTGACCTGAACGGCACAGTTTGCATCCAGCGCCAAATCAGCCCAATACTGATCCGCCCTTCCCGGAATATCCCTCCATGCCCATTACCTCCCCCCGCGCGGCAATCATGGCCGTGTTCGCTGCTTTCGGCGCCATGGTCGGCGTTTTTGCCGGCTCTGTGCCCCAGATCATTGCCAACTACAGTTTGAACAACACCAGTTACGGCTTCGGCATCACGGTCATGACAGCTGCCACGATCGCTGCAATGAGCCTTTCGGGCTTGTTGGCCCGGCATGTGTCGCACCGCAATCTGCTGTTGTTTCTGCTTCCGGCCATGCTGGTCTTGCTGGCCGCGTTGCTGACAGGCCAGTCAGCGGCCGTGTTTTTCCTGTCGATTATCGCCTTTGGCATGGCGACGGGTGTCACCGATGTGATCATGAACGCCGAGGGCGGACAGGTCGAAGTCGAGTTGCGGCGGCCGGTTTACACGGCGTTTCACGGCGCCGTTTCATTGAGCGCCGCCGTCTTCGCCATCACCTCAAGCATCCTGTCCACCCGCTACGGCACATGGGCGTCGCTGATGGCGGCATCAGTGGCGACCGGGGCCGCCATAATCTTGGTCTGGCGCAATATCGCCCATCGCCGCCTTCTGCCTTTGCAATTCGAAAATCAGCAGCGGCCGCCGCTTGCCGCGCATTTCACCTTGCCGCTGGTGCTGATCGGGCTGGCTGCGGGACTGGTTATCGCCAGCGAAATCACGGCCATGTTCTGGTCCTCGAAACTCTTGGCGGACATGGCCCCGCAAACGGCGGAGATATCGGGTCTCGGCGCAGCATTTTTCGGCCTTTGCAATGCCTTCATCCGTTTTCCCGGTGACCGGCTGCGCGCCCGCATCGGCGATATGCCGCTAATGCGGTATTCTATTTTGATCGCGGTGATCGGCTTTGCCGGGTTGGGGCTCACCGGGGGCTTTGCTGCCAATGTGTTCTTCTTTGCCCTGACCGGCATGGGATTGGCTTTGATTTGCCCGTGCCTGTTTGCAATGGCGGCGCGCCAGACGCCGATGAACCGCGCGGCCGGCCTGTCCGTCTCCATGCTGGTCGCCGGCGTGCCCCGCATCGTTGCGCCGGCGGCTTTCGGAGCGATTGCTGAGGCACTGTCGATCCGGCTGGCGTTCGGACTTTGCGCGGCGATGCTGCTTTGTGCGTTTGCCGTGATAAGCATTCTTGGAAATCACTCAAGGAGGACGATATGAGCGATGCGATCCACCCGGCCATTGCCGTCGGCAATGTCGCCGTTATAACCGGCGGTGCATCCGGCATCGGCCTTGCTGCCGCAATGACTTTGGCGAAACACGGCCTGAAAATAGTGCTGGCCGATCTTGGACAGGATCGAATTGGCCATGCTGTCGAGACTGTCGCTGCCTGCGCTAAGGGCGGCAAATCGCATGTCTTGGGCATGGAAGCCGATGTCTCTGATCAAAAGGCCGTCGAGCATCTGCGCAATGCAGCCCTTGCCAGCTTTGGCCGCGTCGATATCCTGATGAACAATGCCGGCATCGGCTTGGAAAGCGCGTTCACCGGCCCGCTCGACAATTGGCAGCGCCTGATGGACGTCAACCTGTGGGGCGTCATCCACATGACCCACGCGTTTTTGCCGGCCATGATTGCGGCGGGCAATCCAGGCCTCATCATCAACACCGGCTCCAAACAGGGCATCACCACACCGCCGGGAAATCCTGCCTACAACATGTCAAAGGCCGCCGTGAAAGTCTACACCGAAGCCTTGGAGCATGACCTGCGCAACCGACCGGACAACAGACTTTCAGCGAAGCTGCTCATACCCGGTTTTGTCTTCACGGGCATGACTTCGGGGAACCTTGCAGAGAAGCCTGCCGCGGCCTGGACTGCGCAAGAGACGGTCGATTTCATGCTCAAAAGCATTGCACACGGTGATTTCTACATCCTGTGCCCGGATAATGACGTTCCCCGTTCGCTCGATGAAAAGCGCATTGCATGGGCCGCAGGCGATATCATTGCCAATCGCCCGCCCCTGTCGCGCTGGCATCCGCACCACGCCGACGCCTTCAAGGCGTCTCTCGCGGACAAACGGGATTGATTGTCCGCCGGGGTTGTCGGTCTGCCCGCCGGCTCTTGCGGCAGATCGATGGTGCCGATGGCCAATTTATGCTGGCGTTTCAGTACCAATGCCTGAACGGAAACCGTGAAATCCTCCGGCATGGCGCAGCAGAGAATCTTTTATCACTTGACCGGGCGATGGGCGATTGCCCACATCTCCGCGCCTCATGAAAAAAAGCTGAGCTGATTGCCGCCGCACCGCTTGCTCCGGTTCATGGCGCTGTCCGCTTTGCGGATCAATTCCTCAACGCAAACCCCGTCCCGTGGCGCCAGCGAGACGCCAATGCTCGCGCCCACGTAGAAAGTATGAGCGCTGACAACATGGCTGCGCGAAACCGCCTTGATGATCCGGCTGCCCACGACCTCTGCATCCCGCGCGGAGCGGACGCCGGACTGAATGACGACGAATTCGTCGCCGCCAATCCGCGCGACAGTGTCGGCATCCCGCACCGAATCCAACAGCCGGCTCGCCACCGCTTTCAGGATCGTGTCGCCGGTGTCATGCCCATAATTCTCGTTGATCGGCTTGAAATGGTCGAGGTTGATGTAATGAATTGCCATCTTTTGCCCGCCCTCAACTTCGCTCATCGAATGTTGCAACTGGGTGAACAATTGGGTCCGGTTCGCAAGACCGGTGATTGTGTCGTGGAGCGCAAGATGGTTGAGCATGCGTCGTCTCCAGATGAGGGTCAGGCAGCGTAACTGGAAGGCCGCAGTGAAAGATAATGGGCGATCTTTCTGCGAAATTGCTCGGTATTGATCGGCTTGTTCATGAAGTCATCGACGCCGGCACGCGCAGCGCGGCCATACAATGATGGATCAGAGCATGCAGATGTCATGATAATGGGCGTTCGCTTGTACTCGTCGAAACTGCGCACGACGCAGACAAGGGCAAGACCGTCCATTTCCGGCATCATGTAGTCGGTGATGATGATGTCATACTGACGTTCGTGGCAAGCCTTGATAGCACCGCAGGCGGAGGTTTCGATGTCGATATCTCCGCCAAAAACCTTCATGGCCATGCGCTTGAGTACGGCGCAGTTGGCTTCAACGTCATCAACAATCAGCATTCGCATAGGATTCCCCTGGGCACGCGATTACGAGCTGCGCCAAAACGCCGGCAAAGCGCTTAAGCCGCAATTCAATTGTAGGTGGGGTGAACAGCCCGGCCCGAAGCCGGCGGCGCAGAGAATGCGTCATGCATCCTGTGGTTTATTCAGGCTCTGCGCACAACAACCATATGGAGAATTTGTAAATGAAGATGCTAAGGTCCGTGGTTAATGGCTGGTTTAGCTGCCGAATGCCCGTCCTTGCGTTTTTCGGCGCGCACAGTCGCAACAAGCCAATAGCCAAGCCCGGCAGCGACTGCACCGGCAGCAAGCATGCCCAGAATATTGACCGCCATCGTCGAGGCCGCTTCCAGATTGCCGGTGAATCCATAGCCAAGCCCCACATAAAGGCCGACCCAGACCGCCTCGCCCGCAATGCCCCACGCTGTGAATATAGGCCAAGGCTGGCGCGACGCGCCGGCCGCAAGGTTGACATAAGGGCCGAGAGCGGAAAACAGCCAGCGCGTCAGGAAGACGGCAACGCCGCCCCGCCTTGCGAGCATTGCCGTTGCCTTGGCCAGAGGCGCAGCCCGCGTCCCCAACTTTTCCGTCAGCCGGCCACCGGCCCATCGGCCGCTGAAATAGCCTGCCTGATCACCCGCCACCGCGCCGCCAAGCGCACCGGCAATTGACGTCATCAAAGACAGATCGCCGGCGGCGACAAACCCGCCAGCGGCCAACATCAGAATCGACGCAGGCATGGGAACTGCAAGACAAGAGGCAAAGGTGCACGCCGCCAAAAGCCACACCCCATAGTGCGGCACAAGCCCGAGCAGCCAATCCGTCACTTTTGCTCGCCCTTGAGCTTGGCAACAGCCGCTTCGACCTCAGCGATAATGTCACTGACCGGAACACCGCGCTGATCGGCAATTTCCTGCAACGTGAACGGGCGGCCTTTGATTGGCAGCGGCAAGCCGGCAGTCTCGTCGATAACCCGCGGATTCAAATCCCAGCTTTTGCCGACATAGCCGATGGTCATCCAGGGCTGCACCGGTTCGTTTTCATGGGATTGCCAGTAAACCACCCCCGCCAGAAACCGCGCCGCAAAAAACAGGGCGACAAGCGATGCCAGCATGAAAGCCGATATCAGCAAGGGATGCCTGCGGAACATTTGCTGTAATTCTGCTTGCCAAGACTTGTTCATTCGCCCCAACCGCCAATGTGCCATCCACTGTCAGCCTGATTAACGGCAAAATGGCCCAATTGCACCTTAACAATGATTCACGGGCGGCGAGCTCAGCACCATATGCCGACCCGAAATCCAAGGAACCCGTAACCGTGAAATCATGGCAGATTGCTTTTGATCGCCCGGCTTGAGTCAGCAGCGGAGATTCAAGCGAACACACGACCCGTTCGTCACGCCGCCTTTACAAATCCGCCTGATCTGCCTCTAATCCTTGCGGGGCGCTCTCCTCCTGCAGTGTGAGAGTGCGATGAAGAGTCCTTACTTTATCTACGGCGAGCGCAAGTCGGCCAAGCCGGAGCCAGCAGCCCCGGCGCGCGAGGCGCGGCCTATGGTTTCGCTGCCGCCGCTGCCCACGATTGCGGGAGCGGTGATGGTCACGCCTTCGCATCCCGACTATGGGGCGCTCAATGTGGCTCACAACAAGCGGAACTATCTCCAGCCGCCAGTGCAGCCGGCGCTCAGGATCATGTGCACATCGACGCAGGCGGTAGCGGACAGCGTCAACTGGGTGCGCAATAACAATCTGCCGCTGGCGCTGCGCAGCGGCGGCCATTGTTATGAGGGGTTTTCGCAAAGCGGCGGCGTGGTCATCGATGTGCGCCGGATGGGGCTCGTCACGGTCGACACGGCCACGCAGACCGTGACGGTGAGCGCCGGGGCATCCCTCTGGAAAATCTACAGCGCAGTGGCAGCGGCGGGGTTTGCCTTTGCCGGCGGCTCGTGCCCGACGGTCGGCATTGCCGGCCATGCGCTGGGCGGCGGGATGGGGCTTTTGGGGCGGCGCTACGGGCTGGCCTGCGACAACATGCTGGGCGTCAGGCTGGTCAAGGCGGACGGGTCCATCGTTGAGGCGGATGCCTCCAACGCTCCCGACATCTATTGGGCGAGCCGCGGCGGCGGTGGCGGATCGTTTGGCGTGGCGACGCGGTTCAGGTTCAAGATCCATCCGCTGACGCATGTGAAGACATTCACCATGACCTGGAACTTCGCCAACACATCCGCCGAGCTGGCTAAGGCGCGGAAAGTCTTCAACGCCTGGCAGAACTGGGCGCCGAATGCGCCCAACGACATCACCGCGATCATGACGGTGCAGCGCGTGGCCGGAAACAAGCTGCGGCTGCGCTGCATCGGGCAAACGACCGCTTCGGGCGGCACAAACACCGCGCTCTTGGCACAGCTGGCAAATCTGACCTCCATCTCCACGCCCGCCTCCGGTCCGGCGATTGTCAAACGCACCTTTATAGGCGCGGTCACGGCGTTTGCGGGCGGTTTGGATTATGAGACGATCTACATGGACGCCAAGTCCGACTTTGTTCTGAACCCGCTTTCCACGGCAGCGATCAACCAGCTGTTCGCCTCGATCATGTCTTGGCCGGCGGGCAACGTGGCAGCCTTATGCGATGCCTATGGCGGAGCGATTGCGCAGCTTGCGCCGAACGCCACCGCCTTCCCCTACCGCGCGCCGGGAACCTATTCGATCCAGTATTATTCCCGCTGGACAAGCGGCGCGGATTCGCCCACGCGACTGGCGCGGCTCGCCCAAGTCTATGCCTCCATGGCCCCGTTCCGCCCGGCCTCCGCGCCCGCCTATGTCAACTATTGCGACACCGGTCTGGGCGCTTCCTATGCCACGTCCTACTGGGCCGGCAACGTCACGCAACTGCACACCGCCAAACTCGCACTCGATCCGGGCAACCTGTTCCAGCATGGGCAGAGCGTGACGTAAACAGGCGCGAGGGCTTATCGTTGCAGGCAACAAAAAAGCCGCCCTTGCGGACGGCTTGGTTCACTTGAAGCGAACCATTTTAAGCTGTTTGGTGCGGGTTTAGAGTTTACAGCGGCATCAGATCAGAACGGAATTTTGGCCTGCTGCCGGTTCGTCCGTATCCACATACGTCAAAGCGCCTCTAGCGCAGAACTTGAGAAATCTAAAAGACGGGCGCCGATAAGACCACAAAGGGGGCCCAGCCAGCGTACCCCAAAAAGCAAAAAGCCCGCACGCGGCGGGCCATTTTGTAGGTTTGGTTGCGGGGGCAGGATTTGAACCTGCGGCCTTCAGGTTATGAGCCTGACGAGCTACCGGGCTGCTCCACCCCGCGAAACTTTAACCGACTTTAGAAACACAAAAGGCCGCAAACACCCGGAAAGGAAGTCGCGGCCCGTGTAGCCCAAAGGCGGGCCGGAAAACTGTGATGAGAAGCTGGATTACATGCAATTTGCAGACCTGGCAGCGACCTACTCTCCCGTGCCTTAAGACAAAGTACCATCAGCGCTGGGGCGTTTCACGGCCGAGTTCGGAATGGGATCGGGTGCAGCCACCCCGCCAAAACCACCAGGTCAGCAAAGTGCATGTAATTTCAAGAAGCTGGTCTTTTCCGTCACTTTTTGGTGCATTTAGCGATCAATCAACACCTTCGGGCAAAGCCCGAAAGGCCGACTGGCCGCCGGCGCTGATGCGCTGCCCTCCCGGAGCGCCGCCCAACAGGGGCGGAACAAGCGAGAGGGAACCAAAGCCCCATTTTGCTTTGCAAAATGGGCACTAGCAATGAGAACAATCAAGTCAATCGAGCTATTAGTACCGGTAAGCTACATGCGTTGCCGCACTTCCACACCCGGCCTATCAACGTGGTCGTCTTCCACGGCTCTAAAGGGAATACTA
>JBAVTG010000118.1:0-12485 GCA_049696015.1 Rhizobiaceae bacterium
GCGCGGCTGCGGCGGCGCGATGTTGGGTGCGGGCTGCGGCGCCGGACGCGGCTGCATCACCGGGGGCAGCGGCGCAGCTGGCTGGCGCACCACTGGCGCAGGCATCGGCGCTGGCATTGGCATTGGCCTGGCCGGCTCGGGCTGTCTTTGAGGTTCCGGCATTCTTGGCGGTTCAGCCGGACGCGCCGCAGGTTCGGCTTCGCGCGTCATGGCGGGGGCAGAGGGTGCAATTGACGCCGGTTTTGCCTTTGCCGGCCCGTCAAGGCGGATGTTCTGTTCGATGACAAGATCCGTCGGCCCGCCAATGAGGATCAGGTGTTCAACATCATCGCGGCGCACCAGCACCAGGCGTCTTCGCGAATCGACCGGCGCCGCGTCCATGACGGCAAGGCGCATGTGGCGGCTGCGCCCGCCGCTGACGAATGTTCCGCCCAAAAGCTTTCGGGCCAGCCAAAGCAACAAGAGGACCCCGAGTATGACCGCCGCAAACAGCAGGATATAGGACTGGGTCGGCGACAGCGTATCGCTGAAAATTGTTTTCATCCACTCGGTCATCGCTCTCCCCAATGATGGTCCGGCATGGGATAAACAGTAGCGCTTGGCATCAACGTGGGCAAGGCAGCGTTGCATCATGCCTTGTGGACATGCCATTAGCGGTGAACTTTGCTGCCAATCACTGTTCGCGCCCCTTTCACGGGCTGGCGGAATGTGATTCAAGCAGAATCAAATCGAGCTGGAACAGGGGAGAAACGCATGACACCGGAGATCAATGATCCGGATCATCCGTTGCCCGTGGTCAACCGCGAAGCGCGTCCTGGCGAAGTGCTCCGGCTTTTGGGCCTCGGCATGGTCCTGATGGCGGTTGCGGCGTTGTTCTTCTTGTTCGGCGATCAGCTGGGCGAGCAGTTCCGCCTCGGCCTGCTCGGCATCTTCGCCATGGTCGGCGTATTCTACCTTTTTGCCTCGGTCATCGGCATCATCCGCATCGCTCCGCGCTCCACTGGCAATGAGATGTCGCGCGCTCTCTTGGATGGCGCTTCAGACGGCACCATTGTCAGTGATGAACGCGGCCGCATTGTCTATGCCAACAAGGCCTATTCCGACATATGCGGCATGGCTACGCCCGAAACCATCCGCTCGCTTGAAGGACTGCTCAACAATGAGCCGGAAGCGGCCGAGCCGCTGGAACGCCTTTCGGCAGCCTTGGGCTCCGGCGCCAGCGGGATTGAGGAATTCCGCCTGAGTCACAGCCTTGCCTCAAACCGCAATGGCATGGCGAGCTGGTACCGGGTGCGCGTGCGCCCGCTCAAGCTTGCCGATACCGGCCAGCAACTGTCGATCTGGCAGATTGCCGACATTTCAACCGAACGGGCCGAGCAGGAGCGGTTTTTCCGCGACTTGCAGCTGGCAATAGACCATCTGGACCAGGCGCCGGCCGGCTTCATGTCCACCAATGCCGATGGTTCGGTTGCCTATTTGAACGCGACCCTGGCCGATTGGCTTGGGCTTGATCTGGGCGCGTTCCGGCCCGGCGCCATTGCCATGTCCGACCTGATTGCCGGTGACGGGGCGGCGATCATCGATTCAGTCAAGGCGGAAGCGGGCACCGCGCGCAGCGCCGTCATTGACCTTGATATGGCCAAACGCAACGGGCAGGCGCTGCCGGTCCGGTTCTATCATCGTGTACAGACCAGCAAGGATGGTTTGACCGGCACCTCGCGCACCATCATCATCAACCGTTCAGCTGGTGAAGACGGCCTGTCGGAACAGCGCACTGCGGAAGTCCGGTTCACCCGCTTCTTCAACTCCGCGCCCATGGCCATTGCCGCGCTCGACAAGGACGGCAAGGTGCTGCGCACCAATGGTCCGTTCCACAAGCTTTTTTCGGGCCTGTTTGATCATGACGCGGTTGATCGCCACCTGGCGCTCGAATCGGCCGTCCACGAGCGGGATCGCGCGGCGTTCCGCCAAGCGCTGTCATCGGCAGTTGCCCGGCAAGTCGATATATCGCCGATCGACAGCGTCATGCCGAATGATGAAAACCGGTATTTGCGGTTCTATTTCAATACGAATGCCGACGAATCGACCGAGGAGGGCGGCGAGGCGGCTTTCGTCTACGCCGTGGAAACAACCGAGCAGCGAGCGTTTGAGGCGCAGATCGCCCAAAGCCAGAAGATGCAGGCAGTCGGCCAGCTTGCCGGCGGTATTGCCCATGATTTCAACAATGTGCTGACTGCCATCATCATGTCTTCTGATTTGCTGCTCACCAACCATCGCGCATCCGATCCGTCCTTCCCGGACATCATGAACATCAAGCAGAATGCCAACCGCGCCGCCTCGCTGGTGCGCCAGCTTTTGGCCTATTCGCGCCGGCAGACGCTGCGCCCGCAGGTGATCAGCCTGATGGATGTGCTGGCGGATCTGCGCATGTTGCTCACGCGCCTTGTCGGGCCGGATGTGTCGCTCAAGATCGAGCACGGGCGTGACCTCTGGTCCGTGCGCGCCGATGTCGGCCAGTTCGAACAGGTGATCGTCAATCTCGTGGTCAATGCGCGCGATGCGATGCCGGGCGGCGGCACAGTCAATATCAAGACACGCAATCTGGAGGCCCATGAGGTTGCCGCCTTCGGCTACCGTGAGCTTGTTGAAGGCGATTATGTGCTCACGCAAGTGTCCGATACTGGGACCGGCATTCCCGCAGCGATCCGCGAAAAGATTTTCGAGCCGTTTTTCACCACTAAGGAAGTCGGCAAGGGCACCGGCCTTGGCCTGTCGATGGTCTATGGCATCGTCAAGCAGACCGGCGGGTTCATCTACGTCGATTCCGAAGAAGGCAAGGGCACGACCTTCAACATCTTCCTGCCACGCCATACAGCGCAGGCAGGGGACGCAACAGGGACAGGCGCCAGCGGTCAGGGCGAGGCCGCGCCATTGACCGAAGCGCAGCTGGCCAAAAAGGCCGCGTCTGCGGACCTGTCCGGCACGGCGACCGTGCTTCTGGTCGAAGACGAGGATTCAGTGCGAATGGGCGGTATCCGCGCGCTGCAGTCGCGTGGTTACACCGTGCATGAGGCGGCGACCGGCGTTGAAGCGCTCGAAGTGATGGAAGCGCTGGAGGGCAAGATCGACATCGTTGTTTCGGACGTTGTGATGCCCGAAATGGACGGGCCGACGCTGCTGCGCGAGTTGCGCATCAAGTATGGCGACATCAAGTTCATCTTCGTTTCCGGTTATGCCGAAGATGCATTTGCCAAAAACCTGCCGGCTGACGCCAAATTCGGTTTCCTGCCCAAGCCCTATTCGCTCAAGCAGCTGGCTGCCGCGGTGAAGGAAAAGCTCGAAGAGACGAATTGAATCCTGCCGATTTTGCCATCCCATAGGCTGGCGGATTAATACTGTCGCCAGATTGCGCTTGCTCAAATGCGGCCAAGGGGACTAGGACGAAATGAAAACAGGCGGCATCATGTCCAAAGATATTGAAGACGGCATCCTTGCGCTTTTCGCGCAGTATGCAGACAAGAACAAAGGTCCGATCGCGTTTGACACGCAGCTTGAGAAACTGGGCATCCATTCGCTCGAGCTGACCGAGATCGTGATGGAGATCGAGGACAAGTACGACGTTGAAATCGACCTTTCGACAGTCGATACGTGGCAGTCCTTCAGTTCGGTCGGCGACATTATCAGCGCCGTCAAGGCGTTGCTGGCACAAAAGGCGTGACATCCAAACCACCAAAGATTGTTGTCACCGGCATGGGCGCATTGTGCTCGCTGGGGACATCTGCGGCCGGCATCTGGGACGCAATGAAGGCCGGCACGTGCGGCATTGGTCCGATCACGACCGTCGACCTGTCGGAAAACAAGGTCGCCGCCGGAGCTGAAATCAAGCAACTTCCCGATATCGGGCTCGATCACCGCCGTCTGGTGACGATGGACCGCATGGCCCATCTGGCGGTTTTGGCCGCCGATCAGGCGTGGAAACAATCCGGTCTGCCGACTAGCGAAACCGGCCACAAGCGTATTGGCGCGATCGTCGGCGTTGGCACGTTTGGCGGCATTTCCATCGACGAAGCCTATCGCGCGGTGTGGCGCGACATGAAGCGTTTCCCGCCGATTTTCACGGTGCCCAAGGCGATGCCGGGCGCTGCCGCCGGGCAGGTGAGCATGCATCTGGGCCTGAAAGGTCCGGTTTTCGGCGTCAGCTCGGCTTGCGCCTCCTCAAACCACGCCATCGGCCAGGCGGTAGACATGCTGCGCAGCGGACGGGCCGACGCCATGCTTGCCGGCGGCGCGGATGCGCCGCTCATTTTTGGCGTGCTCAGGGCGTGGGAGGCCTTGCGCGTCCTTTCGCCAGAGCCCTGCAGCCCGTTTTCGGCCGGCCGGTCAGGCCTGAGCATCGGCGAGGGCGCAGGCATGTTCGTGCTCGAGCGCGAAGACCATGCGCTGGCCCGCGGCGCGGCGATTCTGGCTGAGCTTGCAGGCTTTGGCATGACCGGCGACGCGTCGGATATCGTGGCGCCTGGCGTTGAAGGGCCGGCTGAAGCCATGATCCAATGCCTTGCAGATGCCGGGCTCCTTCCGGCAGACATTGACTACATCAATGCCCATGGCACCGCGACCAAGGCAAATGATGTAATTGAAACTGCGGCAATACGAATTGCATTCGGCCCTGCGGCCGACCGCTTGTCCGTGTCTTCGACCAAATCCATGCATGCCCATTGCATGGGCGCCTCCGGCTCGATCGAGCTGATTGCGTGCATCGGCGCGATCCGCGACGGCATCGTGCCGCCGACGGTGAACTACACAACCGCCGATCCCGAGTGTGATCTGGATGTCACGCCAAATGTCGCCAAATCCCGCGAGGTCCGCGCCGCACTCTCCAATTCATTTGCCTTCGGCGGCACCAATGCTGTCCTTTGTGTCCGCAAGTATTAGCCGGCACTTGCGATATCCCTAATCCTGCCGCATTCCTGACTAGTTATCGCCTCTTGTTCGGGCTGATTTTGTCCGACGATGAATTCAACCGGGGACCAAATCAATGAAGCGCATCGTCTCAATTGCCGTGCTTGGCTCTTTTCTGGCTGCCTGCACCACAACGAACCCTTACACCGGCGAACAGCAGGTTTCCAAAACCGCGGGCGGCGCAGCCATCGGCGCGCTTGCCGGTGCTGGCGCAGGCTTGCTGGCCGGCGGCGATGACCGCAAGAATGCGCTGATCGGCGCGGGCATTGGCGCACTTGCCGGCGGCGCGATCGGCAATTTCATGGATCAGCAGGAGGCTGATCTGCGCGCCCAGCTGCAGGGCACCGGTGTTTCGGTCACCCGCGTTGGCGACCAGATCATCCTCAACATGCCCTCCAACATCACCTTCGCCACCGATCAGGATCAGGTGATCCCGGCGTTTTATTCGACGCTTAATTCGGTCGGCCTCGTCTTGAACAAGTACAAGCAGACGCTCGTCGACATTTACGGCCACACCGATTCGACCGGAGATGATGGTTACAATCTCGCCCTGTCGCAGCGCCGGGCCCAGTCGGTTGCCGATTACCTGCGCACGCAAGCTGTCGATCCGCGCCGCTTCCTTGTCACCGGACTTGGCGAATCGCGCCCGATTGCCTCCAACGCCAATGAAGCCGGACGCTCGAAAAACCGGCGCGTTGAAATCCAGATCTCACCGCTCAATTGATCTGAACGGCCAGCAATTGATCAATCGCCCGCCATCGCGCGGGCGATTTGCGCTGCAAGGCGCGCGTTGTTTTCGACCAGCGCGATGTTGGCCGTCAGCGAGCGGCCTTCGGTGATTTCCAGAATCCGCGCCAGCAGCCATGGCGTCACAGCCTTGCCGCGTATGCCGGCGGCGTCCGCTTCTTTCAGCGCACGCTTGATATAGCCGGCCATTTCAGCTTGGGGGATTTCAGCTGTTTGCGGAATGGGATTTGTCACAAGCATGCCTGCGATGATGCCCAGCGTTTGCCGCGCATTCTGAAAGGCGGCTATGTCCTTTGGCGTATCCAGCCTGAGCGGCGCCTTTAAACCGGACTGGCGGGACCAAAAGGCAGGGATTTCGTCGGCCTGAAAAACCACAACCGGAACGCCTTTGGTTTCAAGCACTTCGAACGTTTTCTCGAGATCGAGGATCGCTTTTGCTCCGGCACATACTGTGATCACCGGGCTTAGCGAAAACTCCTCCAGATCTGCCGAAATATCGAAACTCGTCTCCGCGCCCTTGTGCACGCCGCCGATGCCGCCGGTGGCGAACACTTTGATGCCAGCCAGCGCTGCCGCCAGCATGGTCGCTGCCACCGTTGTGCCGCCAGTCCGCCCGGTCGCAACAGCGAATGCAAGGTCGGCGCGCGACAGTTTCATCGCGCCATTGACCTTGGCCAGCGCATCGCGTTCGCTGTCATCAAGGCCGATTTTCAGCCTGCCATCGAGGACTGCAATTGTCGCTGGCACGGCGCCTTCCTCCCGGATGATCGCCTCCACCCGCGCCGCCATGTCCGCATTCTGCGGGTACGGCATGCCGTGGGTGATGATGGTGGATTCCAGCGCCACGACGGGCTTTCCCGCGCGCAGGGCTTTGGAAACGTCTGGGTGGATGTGCGGCTGAGCTGTCATGTTGGTTTGGTACCTGCTGTTTGCGGCCTGATGCGCGGCCAATTTGTCAATTCTCTGGCCTGATTGTGGCTCGAAGCGCGATGAACCTGTGTTTTCCAGAGAAATCTGCGACAGCCTTTTCGGTCTCCACCGTCACTGCCGCCGCTGCCAGCCCATCGAGCACCGCTTCAGCCAGCGGTCTGCCGTGCAGCAATGCTGCAATTGCCGCGCCGCAGAGCGCATCGCCAGCGCCGGTCACATCAGCGATCCGCTCCGGTATCGGCGGCTGCACAAAGGTCAGTTGGCCATCCTCAAGGATGCAGGCCGGCCGTTCGCCATCGGTCAAAACGCCCCTTCGCAGTCCCTTTAGCCACAACGCCATCGCCAGTTGTTCCGGGCTATCCGGCGCGCTTTCTTCCAGAGCCAGGATTGCCCGCGCTTCGCGATGGTTCAGGAACAGGGCGTCCAGCCTGGGCAAAACTGCCCGCAGCCGCACCGCCTTTGCCGGCGAAATTGCCAGCGCGAACAGCGGCTTGCCATCCGCCTGCGCCGCCAGTTTTGCAATGGAGGCCTCGGGCATGTTGGCATCGGCCAGCACCGCATCTGCGGTTTCGATCATGTCGCGCGTCTTGCGCCTTGTGATCAGCCGGGGCAGGGCGCTTTCGTAGATCGACATGTCGGCGAGTGCGGCAACCACGTCGCCCTCGCTGTCCAACAGCGCCGTGTAGCTTGCGGTATTGCGGTCCAGAAACGTAGAGGATTGGTCGTCAATGCCTGCGCGCTTTGCTTCCGCGGCAACGGCAACTCCCGCCGCATCGCCGCCGCGCGCGGAAATCAAGGCGCAGGCCGTTGCAAATTGCGCTGCCACGCGCAGCGCGTTGAACACACCGCCGCCGGTTTCTTCCCGCATGCTGCCCGGGATCGACGCGCCGTGAATATACGGTGCGCTCATCTGGCCGCGCCGGTCAATGTGGGCGCCGCCAATGCCAAGCAGATGAGGCTTCCTCAACGCCTCGCCCTGCCTGCGCCATGAGCGCCGTGTTCGGCCAGTCTTGCCGCCAGTTCAACAGCGCCGGTCAATGCGTCTGCGCGGGCCGGCGCCAGCCGCGCCTGATGCCGTGCTGCCAGCCATGGCGGATAAAAGGGCGCCAGTCCGCCGAGCAAGGCGATTTGGTCGTCGCCGTCTTTGCACAGCGCATCAAACGCCGCATCGACAGTTGCCGCCGCTGCCTTGATCAGGCGCACGGCGTTGGCATCGCCTGCCGCCAGATGGCGGAACACCGTCGGCGCATGGCGGCCATAATCAACCGGTTTTGCGTTCTGCACGAACAGGACAATGCCTTCGGGCCCGCCTTCAAAGCCGGCCAGCAGTTCATCGGTCAGGGGTGAGCGTTCGCACACGCCGTCATGGGCCAGTATCGCCAGTTCCAGCGCATCGCGGCCCAGCCGCGCGCCGCCGCCCAGATCGCTGATTTGAAACCCCCAGCCGCCGATCAGCCGCATCGTCTGCCCGCGCCGCGACAGGAACGCCGATCCGGTTCCCAGTATGGCAATCGCGCCGTCGCCGTCCGCCAATGCGCCTTGCAGCGCGATCGTTGCGTCGCTCTCGATGGCATGGCTTGCAAACGGCAAGCGCCTGGAAAGCCGCGCCGCAAAATCACCGACATTGGCGCCCGCCAGCCCGAGCACTGCCGCGCTTTGCGCCAGAATCTCCGGCTCCAGTCGAGCCTCGGCGACGGCCGCGTGCACGGCCTGCATGATGCTGTCGGCTGCGCCCTCGAGATTTGTCGTGATGTTGGAGGAGCCGGATTTGGCCTGGCCGATGATTGTGCCGTCCAGCTTGGCCAGTGCCGCACGGCAGCTGGTGCCGCCGCCGTCCACGCCCACAAGGAATCGGATGGTTTTGTTCATCGCCGGATTTGTACCCGGCGTTTTCGGCAGGGCAAGCAGGACGCGGCGGCGCAACCCGAATCCTGCCGCCGCCGCCTGAGGGGATTCGCACCCAAGTTGACGGCGCGGCACCGCCTCCGCGTGCAGGCGCTTGGGGACAGATCCGAAGGCAATAGCGTAAAACAAAAAAAGAACAAATGCCGAATATCTATAAATTACAATACGATAGCACCTCTTGCAAAAACGGAACAAAACAGATACAAAAATCGCATCCGGCGGTGTTATCCGCCCTTCTAGAACGGCACAGGGGTGTTGTAACATGGCTCAGAATTCGTTGCGGCTTGTCGAGGACAATTCAGTGGACAAAACCAAGGCTATTGATGCCGCGCTCTCGCAGATCGAGCGCGCATTCGGCAAAGGCTCGATCATGCGGCTCGGCCGCAATGAGCAGATCGTCGAAATCGAAACCATTTCGACCGGTTCGCTGGGTCTGGACATTGCGCTTGGCATCGGCGGGTTGCCGAAGGGGCGTATCATTGAAATTTACGGGCCGGAAAGCTCGGGCAAGACAACCATGGCGCTGCATGTCATTGCCGAGGCGCAGAAGAAGGGCGGCATTTCCGCCTTCATCGATGCCGAGCATGCGCTGGATCCGGTCTATGCCCGCAAGCTGGGTGTTGATCTGGAAAACCTTTTGATCTCGCAGCCGGATACCGGCGAGCAGGGGCTGGAAATTGCCGATACGCTGGTGCGCTCCGGCGCGGTTGATGTGCTGGTGATCGATTCGGTGGCGGCGCTGACGCCGCGGGCGGAAATTGAAGGCGAAATGGGCGATTCGCTCCCCGGTCTTCAGGCGCGTTTGATGAGCCAGGCGCTGCGCAAATTGACCGCCTCGATTTCCAAGTCCAACTGCATGGTCATTTTCATCAACCAGATCCGCATGAAGATCGGCGTCATGTTCGGCTCGCCCGAAACCACCACCGGCGGCAATGCGCTGAAGTTCTACGCTTCGGTGCGTCTCGACATCCGCCGCATCGGTTCGGTCAAGGAGCGTGAAGAGGTCGTCGGCAACCAGACCCGCATCAAGGTCGTCAAGAACAAGATGGCGCCGCCCTTCAAGCAGGTCGAGTTTGACATCATGTACGGCGAAGGCGTGTCCAAGACCGGCGAGCTGGTTGATCTTGGCGTCAAGGCCGGCATTGTCGAAAAGTCCGGCTCCTGGTTCTCCTACAATTCGCAGCGCCTCGGCCAAGGCCGCGACAATGCCAAGATTTTCCTCAAGGAAAATCCGGACCTTGCCAATGAGATTGAAGCGCTGCTGCGCCAGAGTGCCGGATTGCTCGGTGAAAAGCTGCTGGTCGAAAAAGGCAGCGACGGCGATGATGACAGCCTGGATGAAGCTTCCGGCATGTAAATGCCGCCTGCTTTTGATGGTGAGCAAACGGCCGGATTTTCCGGCCGTTTTTGCGTTTAGCAACCATTCATCACGCCGACCTTGCCATTCTGGACACTTCCGCCGCCGGTCGCTAAAAGCGGTCCATTCCAGACACAAGCGCAGCACAAGTCTGCGCGATAAGACGAAGGTGATTTATGAGCGGCGTCAATGAGATACGGTCGGTTTTTCTCGATTATTTCGGCAAAAACGGCCATGCCGTCGTCGACTCGTCGCCGCTGGTGCCGCGCAATGATCCAACGCTGATGTTCACCAACGCCGGCATGGTGCAGTTCAAGAATGTCTTCACCGGTCTGGAACAACGTCCCTATTCGACCGCCGCGACCTCGCAGAAATGTGTGCGCGCCGGCGGCAAGCACAATGACCTCGACAATGTCGGCTATACGGCGCGCCATCACACCTTCTTTGAAATGCTCGGCAATTTCTCGTTCGGCGATTACTTCAAGGAACGCGCGATTGAGCTTGCCTGGAATCTGTTGACCAAAGAGTACGCGCTCGATGCCAAGCGTCTTCTGGTCACCGTCTATCACACCGATGACGAGGCAGCCTCTTTGTGGAAGCGCATTGCCGGTCTTTCCGATGACCGCATCATCCGCATCCCGACCTCGGACAATTTCTGGGCGATGGGCGATACCGGTCCGTGCGGTCCCTGTTCTGAGATCTTTTTTGATCATGGCGACAGTATTTTCGGCGGCCCTCCGGGCTCGGCTGATCAGGATGGCGACCGCTTCATCGAAATCTGGAATCTGGTGTTCATGCAATTCGAGCAGGTCACCAAGGAAGAGCGCATTGCCCTGCCGCGCCCTTCGATCGACACCGGCATGGGCCTTGAACGTCTTGCCGCCGTGTTGCAGGGCGAGCACGACAACTACGACATCGATCTGTTCAAGGCGCTGATCCGCGCTTCCGAGGAAGCCACCGGTGTTCCCGCGCAAGGGGCCAACCGTGCTTCGCACCGGGTCATTGCCGATCATCTGCGCGCCTCGTCGTTCCTCGTCGCGGATGGCGTTTTGCCGTCCAATGAGGGCCGCGGCTATGTGCTGCGCCGCATCATGCGCCGCGCCATGCGCCATGCGCAATTGCTCGGCAGCCGTGATCCGCTCATGCACCGTTTGGTGCCGACGTTGGTCAAGGAAATGGGCCTTGCCTATCCCGAATTGGTGCGGGCGCAATCGCTCATCGGTGAGACGCTGAAGCTGGAAGAAAACAAGTTCCGCAAGACGCTGGAGCGCGGCCTCTCGCTGCTTGGCGATGCCACCGAGAACCTTGGCGACGGCGGCGAGCTCGATGGCGATACCGCCTTCAAACTCTATGACACCTACGGCTTCCCGCTCGATTTGACGCAGGATGCGCTGCGCCAGCGCGGCATCACCGTCAACACCGCCGCGTTCAACGCCGCCATGGAGCGCCAGAAGGCGGAAGCGCGCGCCAACTGGTCCGGCTCCGGCGATGCCGCTACTGAAACCGTCTGGTTCTCCGTCAAGGACCGCGTCGGCGCGACGGAGTTTCTTGGCTACGAGACCGAAACCGCCGAAGGCGTCATCACCGCCTTGGTCAAGTCGGGCGCGGAAGTTAAGTCAGCTTCCAAGGGCGAGGAGATCGCCGTTGTCGTCAACCAGACGCCGTTCTACGGCGAATCCGGCGGTCAGCAGGGCGACAGCGGCACACTGTCCGGCGATGGCTTCTCCCTTGCGGTGCGCGATGTGCAGAAAAAGGGCGAGGGCGTCTTCGTTCATCTGGCCACCGTCACAGAAGGCACAGTCAGCGTCGGCGCAGCCGCGCTCCTTAACGTTGACCGCACCCGCCGCACGCGTCTTCGCGCCAATCATTCGGCCACCCATCTCCTGCATGAGGCGCTGCGCCATGTGCTGGGCACCCATGTTGCCCAGAAGGGCTCGCTCGTGGCGCAAGACCGTTTGCGCTTTGATTTTTCCCATCCCAAGCCGATTTCCGATGACGAGCTGGCGCGGGTCGAAACCATGGCCAACGAAATCATCCTGCAAAACGCGCCAGTCACCACCCGCCTGATGGCGGTGGACGATGCCATTGCCGAGGGCGCGATGGCGCTGTTTGGCGAAAAATATGGCGATGAAGTGCGCGTCGTCTCGATGGGCACCGCCATCCACGGCGACAAAGCCGGCAAGTCCTATTCGACCGAGCTGTGCGGCGGCACCCATGTGCGCCAGACCGGCGACATCGGTATCGTTCGCATTCTGGCCGAAGGCGCGGTTGCCTCCGGGGTTCGCCGCATGGAAGCGGTCACCGCCGGTGATGCGCGCGCTTACCTTGACGAACAAGACCGGCGCATCAAGGCGGTGGCTGCAACCTTGAAAACCACGCCTGCCGAAGTGCAAGGCCGCATTGAGGCGCTGGTCGATGAGCGGCGCAAGCTCGAGCGCGAACTCACCGAGGCGCGAAAGCAATTGGCGCTGGGCGGCAGCGGTTCGGGCGGCGCGGCCAGCGAGATCGTCAACGGCGTTGCCTTCGTCGGCAAATCAGTCACCGGCGTTCAGCCCAAAGACCTGAAGCCGCTGGCCGATGATGCCAA
>JBAVTG010000119.1:0-8684 GCA_049696015.1 Rhizobiaceae bacterium
GCGACGATTTCCTCGACCAGCGACGTCAAGGGCAGTTGCGACAGATGCACTTCCCCTTCTGCCGAAAGCGACGACAGGCGTTGCAGGATTTCGCGGCAGCGCTGTGTCTGCGAGCGGATGAGTTCAATGTCTTCCCGGTGCGGGGAGTTGGGCTGCATGGCCAAATCCATTTCCTTGGCGACAAGATGGATGGTGGCCAAGGGCGTGCCGAGTTCGTGCGCGGCGGCGGCGGCAAGCCCGTCCAGCGCCGACAGGTGCTGTTCGCGCTGCAGAACAAGTTCGGTGGCAGCCAGCGCATCTGACAGTTGCCGCGCTTCTTCGGCCACGCGCCGCGCATAGACAACGGTGAAGGCAAGGCTTGCCATGATCGCCGCGTAGGAGCCGGCCAGCAGCACTGGCGGGATGGAAAGCGAAGCGCCAACCTCCCACGGCAGCGGCAGATGCAGGAACCCAAGCAGCGTGACCGCAAATACGACCAATGCCGACAATGCCAGGGTCATGCGCAACGGCAGCGATGTGGAGGAAATGACCGGCGGCACGATCATCAGCATCGAAAAGGGGTTGGACAGCCCGCCTGTCAGGTACAACAGCCCGCCCAATTGCAGCACATCGAAGACAAGCAGCCCGAATGCCGCCACCGGATTGAGGCGCACGGCCGCCGGATAGCGAAATGTCAGAAACAGGTTCAGCCAAGCCGACAGGGCAATCAGCGCCATGCACAGGCTGACCGGCATGGGAAAACCAAGACCGTAGGCGACCGCAAGCACGGCAATGGTCTGACCGGTCACGGCAAGCCAGCGCAGCCGGATCAGCGTTGACAGCCGCAAGCGCCGGGATTCAAATCGGTCTGGCATAAGATGGACGCTCATTGGACCACACATAGCGCGTTGGCGCTCAGGTGCAATCGCTCAGGTGCAATCGCTCACGTGCCACGCGGTTTTGCCCGCGCTGTCGGCGATGCGTTGGCCGGATCATCGGGCCAGACATGTTTGGGGTAGCGTCCGCGCATGTCAGCGCGCACATCGGCCCATGAGCCTCTCCAAAAGCCCGGCAAATCGCGGGTCAGCTGGAGCGGTTTATGGCCGGGCGACAACAGCTCGAGCAACAAGGGCACCGCGCCTCCGGCAATTGACGGATGCTGCTTCAATCCAAACAGTTCCTGCACCCGGATGGCCAGCACCGGCGCATCGCCTTCATAGCGGATCGGATGATTGTTGCCGGTTGGCGCGGTAAAATGTGTCGGGGCAAGCTGGTCGATCTTGCGCTGAAGGTCATGCGGCACAAGCGACAACAGGCCGTTTCGGATTGCGTCGTGCGGCAGTTGCGACAGTGACGGTTTGCCGGTCATGAACGGCAACAGCCAGTCTTCCAGCGCCGTGAGGAGTGCGGCGTCTGCCATGTCCGGCCAGGGTTCACCCAGGCCTTTGCGCAACCATTCCAGCCGCTTGCGCATGGATGCCGCGCTATCCGTCCAATCGAGCGCGTCAAGTCCATTGTCACGGATGGCTTTGATCAGGGCAAGGTTCGCTGGCCCGCCGTTGGGCGGCGGCAGCGGGACATCGTCGATCAAGATGGCGCCAAACATGCGTTTGCGCCGCCGCTTCAGCGCCTTGCGCGATGCGTCGAATGTCACCTCGTCCTGTTCGGCAAAATCCTGCGGCCGCAAGGATTCAATGTCCGGCAGCGAGACTGCGGCGGCTCCAAGGATGCGGGCTTTTTGGGCAGCCCCTTGCATGTCGGCAATGACCAGCCAGTCCTGACCGGCCAGCCCGTGAGTGACATCAAGCTCGGCGCCACGCCCGTTTGCCAGCACGAAGCGCCCGCTGCTGCCGCGCGATTTTGCCACCCGGTCAGGATAGGCGTGCAGCAAAAGCGCGCCGCTGGAAAAGACTGCGGTGTCGGCGCCTGCCTGTCCGGCATTGCGGGCCAGCGTTCCGGCCAACCCTTTGGCGGCCACGGCCCGGTCCGAACGGTCACGGCGCAGACCCGTCAGCCTGACATCAAGATCAGCGTCGTTGCCGCCAAGGCCGCGTTCAGTCAAAAGCACTGCGATTTCTGCTGCATGGCGGGCGGAACCGCTTTTTGCAGCCTCAATCAACATGTGCGCCAGCCGCGCGGGCAGGGCGAGGCGTCGCATCGCGGCGCCGGTTTGCGTCAGCCGGTTGTCGTCATCCAAAGCGCCAAGCTGCTTGAGCAGCACCCGCGCTTCATGCAGCGCCGGTGCGGGCGGCGGATCGAGAAAGCGCATCTGCAAGGGATCAGCAACGCCGAAGGCGGCAAGGTCGAGGATGAGGCCGCTCAAATCAGCGGCAAAGATTTCCGGCGGTGTAAAAGGCGGCAGCGCTGCTGTCTGCCCGGCGTTCCACAGCCGCACAGCAATGCCGGGCGCGGTGCGCCCAGCCCGGCCTGCCCGCTGGTCGACCGAGGCCTTGGAAGCGCGCACCGTTTCCAAGCGGGTCAGGCCGGTTGCCGGTTCAAACACGGGCAGGCGCTGATAGCCGCTGTCGATGACAATGCGCACGCCGTCGATGGTGATCGAGGTTTCGGCAATCGATGTGGCCAGCACGACTTTGCGGATGCCTGCGGGCGCGGGGCGGATCGCCTCGTCCTGCGCGCTGGATTCCATCGTGCCATGCAAAGGGTAAAGTCTGACGTCGGCGGGCAAGCGACCCTCCAGCCGCCGCGCCACGCCGTTGATCTCGCCGGTTCCCGGCAAGAAGGCGAGGATGGACCCGTCCTCGCTGCCCAGCGCCCGCAGGATCGCGCGCGCCACAGCGTCCTCAAGCCGTTCGTCGGGCTTCCGGTCGGCATAGCGCACGTCCACCGGAAAGGCACGGCCGCGGCTTTCGATCACCGGCGCGTCGGCAAGCAGGGTCGAAACCCGCGCCCCGTCAAGCGTTGCCGACATGACCACAAGCCGCAAGTCAGGGCGGAAGCCGTCGCGGATATCCAGCGCCAAGGCAAGCCCGAGATCTGCATCAAGGCTGCGCTCATGAAACTCGTCGAACAGGACGCAAGCCACGCCTTTCAGCTCAGGATCATCCAGCGCCATGCGGGCGAACACGCCTTCGGTGACGACGAGAATGCGTGTCTTGACTGATACTTTCTGGTCAAGGCGCATCCGGTAGCCGACCGTTTGCCCAACCTCTTCACCCAGTAAATAAGCCATGCGCCGAGCGGCGGCGCGGGCAGCAAGACGGCGCGGCTCCAACAGGATAATCGCGCCATCGCTGCGCCACGGCGCATCCAGAAGCCGCAGCGGCGCCAGCGTGGTTTTGCCGGCACCGGGCGGCGCGACGAGCACGGCCATGCCCTTGTCCTGAAGGGCCAGTTCCAGCGCCGGAAGCGCCTCTGCGACGGGCAGATCATGGCCAATGTCCTGCGCCCTGTTCACAGGTCAGTCTCCGATGGTGACAACGCGGCCGCCTGCGGCCTCTGCGTCGGCCGGATCGTGCGTGACCAACACAACCGGCAATCCGCGCGCCTTTGCCTTGTCAAAAACCAGTGCACGCATCTGGCCCCGAAGCTCATGATCAAGTTTGGAAAAGGGCTCATCGAGCAGCAGCGTCCGCGGTCTTGAGAGCAGCACCCGCGCCAGCGCCACCCGCGCCTTTTCACCGCCGGAGAGCGACTGCGGATCGCGGTCGAAATATCCTTCAAGCCCGATGTTGCGCAGCGCCGCTTCGCAGCGTTCGCGCCTGGCGGCCCTGCCCTTGTAGTCGGGGGACAGGGCAAAGGTCAGATTGCCGCCGACCGTCATGTGCGGAAACAACAACGGGTCCTGAAACAGGATTCCCGCGTGGCGTTCCTGCGGGGTTTTGCCGGATTGGTCCTCGCCGTCAATCAGAACTTCGCCGGTTGCGGCAAATGCCTTGTCGAGAAACCCGCCGATATAGGCGAGCAGGGTCGATTTGCCGGAGCCCGACGGGCCCATGACGGTCAGCACCTCGCCGGGCAAGACAAGTGCATCGAGCGCGACGAGCAGCCGGTCGGCGAGGCGGATTTCAACCGAGCGGAGCGTCAAGCCTTTTGACTGATTGCTGGTGCCTGCCATTGTGTCTCGCTAAGCCGCACGCATGCCGGCCCGGTTGCGGAAAAGCCATGCCGGGAGGGCAAAGGCAAGCAAAAATCCTGCAAATGGGACTATGGCTTGAAGAAAGGCATAGGCGCCGATGGTGCGCCGGCTTCCGCCTGCCGCAAGCGCCACTGCCTCTGTCGTGATGGTTGCCATCCTGCCTGCCCCTATAAGCAGAGTTGGCAAATAGAGGCCAGCCGAGACGGCAAAGCCGAGAGCAAAAGCGGTAAGCAGCGGCCTGGCCAAGAGCGGCACCTCAATCTTCAACAGCGTTTGCGTGCGTGATTTGCCAAGCCCTTGCGCCACCAGCCCATAGCGCCGGTCGAGCGCGCGCCAGGCAGGCGTCAGCGACAGGAACACGTAAGGAAGCACAAACACCAGATGGATGAGCACCAGCGTCCAGAATCCGTAACCGAGGCCGGCACGGATGGCAAAGATTTGCAGGCCGAACAAGAACGCGATCTGCGGCACGATCAGCGGAAGCGTGAGCGCAGCGTCCAGCACGCGCCGAATTTGGCCGCCGTAATCGCTGATCAGGCACAGGACGCACAGAAGTGTCGCCAAAAGTGCCGAGACAAAGCCAAGACCAAATGTTGTCGCCAGTGGCCCGCCCGCAGTCTGCGCCGCCTGCATCCAGGCTTTTGCGGTGAAGCTGTCCGGCCAGTTGCCGGGATAGGGCCAAAGCCCGGAGACAGACCAGAGCGCGAGCAGAGCCAGCCCGCCAAGGGTTGCCAGCGTCACCATCCAGCCAGCCAGGACAAACGTGGCCACCAGCACTCGCTCACGGGCAAAGCGCTGACCGCTTGCCGCCATTGCCCGGTTTATCATGCCACCGATTTTTTCCATGCCGACCCACAGAAGAAACAGCGCCAAGACAAGCGCGAGCTGAACCACCGCGCCTGCGCTTGCGGTGAAGCGCATCGACAGATCCGGGTCGTTCATCCACTGGACCAGCTGCACCGACAAAGTCTGCGGTGTCGCCGGACCGAGGATCAGCGCCACGTCCACGACTGTTGCTGAAAAGGCCAGCACGGCAAAAACCGCCAGCCTGATCTGGCGGTAGAGCTGCGGCCAAAGTGTGTAGACAAATCCGGCAATGCGCCCGTAGCCAAGCGTGGCGGTTATCTGCATGGCGCGCGCCGCATCGACCTGACCGGCAGCGGCAATCAGCATCAGGATGAGAAACGGGACTTCCTTGGCGGCCAGACCGGCGATCAGCGCCAGGCCCATCGGGTCATTGGGGAAAAGAATATCCGGCGGATTGAGCCAGCCCGTCAGTTGCGGCGAGATCATGCGCGAGAGAAAGCCGGAGGGCATGATGAGATACATCAGGCCGAATGCCGCAGCAGCATGCGGCACCGACAGAATGGGCGAGAGAAACCGCACCATCCGCCGCCACCCAGCGGCGCCGTATGTAGCCGCCATAATCGCCCCGGCCAGCATCACTGACACAAACGTTGCTGCAATGCCGGTCCAGAGCGACAGGAGCGCAGAGCGGCCAATGTTTGGTTCGTTCAAAACAGCGCGAAAAGCTTCCAGCGAGATTTGCTCACGTCCCAAAACCGGCAAATAAGAGAAAGCCGGAAGCAAGGTCCCGGCCAATCCGGCAAGCACCGGGCCTGCCAACAGGAGTATGACGAGGTGAGGGGCAAGCCGTGCTGCCTGAAAAAGCGGCTCGCTTTTGCTCACTTCAATTGCCTGCGCCGTAGCGGCGTTTCCATTCGGTCTCGACCTTTTCCATCCAGGACGGATGGGGCTCATCAAGCGCCGGTCCAAGCTGAGCAGGCTTGAGCGTGGCAATGCCCAGATCAAGGCTGTCGAATGCCGCCTTCTCATCCGGTGAAAGCGCGGCCATATTCAACACGGTCGGATCGCCCCATATTTTGGGGTCCTGCTTGCGGGCTTGCGCTTCCGGCGAGATCAGGAAATCGGCCAGCACCAGCGCGCCAGCCTTGGCATTGGCATTGGCCGGGATGGCAACAAAATGGGTGTTGCCAAGTGTGCCGCCGGGGAAGGTGAACGAACGCACCGTGCCGGGCAGTTCCCCCGCCGCAATGGCCGCCGATGCATCCGCCGGATTGAAGGCAAAGGTGATGTCCAGTTCGCCGTCCGCCATCAGCCGCTTCATGTCGGGATAGTTCTGCGGATAAGCCTTGCCGGAGCGCCACAGCAGCGGATTGAGCTTGTCGAGATAGTCGAACAATGGCTTGGAAACGGCGGCAAACTCATCATCCTTCACCGGCGCCAAGAGCTTTGACTTGTCGGCAACAGTTTCGGACAAGACCTGCTTCAAAAACGACGAGCCGGTAAAATCCGGCGGCATCGGATAGGAGAAGCGTCCGGGATTTATTTCGGCCCATGCCAACAGGTCAGCCGATGACTTGGGCAGGTCTTCGATCCTGGTCCTGGCGCTGTCGTGGAAGAACACGAGCTTTGCCATGCCCCACGGCGACTCCAAACCTTCAACAGGTATGGTGAAATCGGTTTTCACAGTCGGTTTGCCGACAGCATCGACATATTTCCAGTTCGGCAGCTTCTCGGCCCAGCCGGGCGCAAACAGCAGTTCTTGCCTTTTCATGGAGGCAAAATTTTCACCGTTGATCCAAATCAGATCGACAGACCCGCCCTCGCTTTTTCCCGCGGCCTTTTCGGCAACAATCTTGGCGACGGCGTTTGCAGTGTCATCAAGCTTCACATGCACCAGTTTGACGCCGTAGCGCTTTTCGACTTCACCGCCTGCCCAAGCGATGTAGGCATTGATGTTGTCAGCGCCGCCCCAGGCGTTCCAATACACCGTCTCGCCCTTGGCATCTTCAAGGACAGCGGGCCAGTTTGCCGGATCCGGATCGCCAGCAAAGACGGCTGTTGTCAGGCCGAGCGTCAACGCCATGGCGGCGAGCAGTGATTTCATCAGTCAATCCTTGTCAGCAAAGTGTGCGCGATTGACCACAGCGCTTGCACGCCGGTCAACCATGCGCGTGACAATTGATTGTGAACCGCCCGTGAGGCCGGTCAAGTGAAAGGATTTGTTAACTTTTCAAGTCGAAGACTGCTTTCGGGTTTTCGGGGACGATTATGGCCAAGCCAACAAGGCTTTCGATCAAGCGGGCGGAAATCGTCAGCGCGCTCAGCCATGCGCTGGATATCACCGAAGGCCAGCCGGAAGGCCACGGGGTGCGCTGCGCCTACACCGGCATGGCGATCGGCCGGCAGATCGGCATGAATGAAACCGAACTCGGCGACCTTTATTACACACTGCTTTTGAAAGACATCGGCTGCTCGTCGAATGCCGCGCGCATATGCGAACTATATATGGCCGACGACCTTAGTTTCAAGCGCGACTTCAAATCGGTCAATGACAGCCTGCCGCAGATCCTGCGCTTCGTGCTGTCGCATACGGGCATGAAAGCCGGCATGTCGGAGCGCTTCCGTTCGCTATTGACCATCTTCTCGGAAGGCGGGCGGATCTCGCGTGAACTGATCGAAACCCGTTGCCAACGGGGCGCAAAGATCGCCAAGCGCATGCGGTTTTCCGATATGGTGGCGCGCGGCATTCTCGACCTTGATGAACATTTCGACGGCAGCGGCCGGCCGGAAGGCTTGTCCGGCCCATCCATTTCCATCCATGCGCGCATTGCGCTCTTGGCGCAGGTCGTGGATGTCTTTTTCATGTCCGGCGGCATAGAGGCCGCTCGCAAGGAAGTTGGGCTTCGCGCCGGCAACTGGTTTGATCCTGACTTATGCAAGGCATTCCATATTGTCGCGCAAGACCGGCAATTCTGGGACCGGCTGGCCTCGCCCAATTTGCAGGATGCCGTCATTGCCCTCGCGCCTGCGGGTGACGGCGAGAGCGTCGATGACGATTATCTGGACGAAATCGCCGCTGCTTTTGCCGATGTAGTCGACTCCAAAAGCCCCTATACCGCTGGGCACAGCGACCGGGTGGCCCTGATTGCCGATATGATTGCCGAAGAACTTGGCTATGATGGCGCTGACCGCCGCTTTCTCAAGCGGGCGGCGCTGTTGCACGATATTGGCAAACTCGGCGTCTCCAACCAGATCCTCGACAAGGCCGGAAAGCTCGACGCTGAGGAATGGAAGGCGGTCCGCCGGCATCCGGTTTTGGGCAACATCATCCTGTCGCGCATTGCCGCCTTCGACGGCATTGCCCGTATCGCCCGCGATCATCATGAAAAGCTGGACGGATCGGGTTATCCCAACGCGATCTCAGGCGAGGCCATTTGTGTTGACACACGGATCGTCACCATCGCCGACATATTTGATGCATTGACAGCAGAGCGTCCGTATCGCGGGCCGATGCCCGTGGATCAGGCGCTCGGCATCATGCGCAAGGAAGTGGGCATCGCGCTTGATGCAAGCTGCTTTAAAGCGCTTGAACGGGCATTGGCGCGGGTGGATGCAAGCCTCAAACAGGCGTCCTGACCGGCCGGCCGCTTTCACACATTCAAAACCCGCAAAGTCAAAAGAAAAACCGCCCCCCGTTTCCGGAGAGCGGCTTGATCATGCTTTGAAGGCTGATCGCGGCCAGAATTACTTGGCAGCGACGACTTCGGCTTCGATCGTGTAGAACTTGTTATTGATGGCGGTG
>JBAVTG010000120.1:0-10566 GCA_049696015.1 Rhizobiaceae bacterium
GGGCGAGGTAATATCACCTCCTGCCTTGAATCCGCCCGCGCCTAAGGGTATCGCCTTGCCTGACCATTTTTCCGAAGGACTGACCCCATGCCCGCATATCGTTCCCGCACCACCACACACGGCCGCAACATGGCGGGCGCGCGCGGCCTCTGGCGCGCCACCGGCATGAAGGATTCGGACTTTGGCAAGCCGATCATTGCCGTGGTGAATTCCTTCACGCAGTTTGTGCCCGGCCATGTGCATCTGAAAGACCTTGGCCAGCTGGTTGCCCGCGAAATCGAAAGAGCCGGCGGCGTTGCCAAGGAATTCAACACCATCGCCGTTGATGACGGCATCGCCATGGGCCATGACGGCATGCTCTATTCGCTGCCATCACGCGAGATCATTGCCGACTCGGTCGAATATATGGTCAATGCCCATTGCGCCGATGCCATGGTCTGCATCTCCAACTGCGACAAGATCACGCCCGGCATGCTGATGGCGTCGATGCGCCTCAACATCCCGTCGGTGTTCGTCTCCGGCGGGCCGATGGAAGCGGGCAAGGTGGTGCTGGCGGGCAAGAGCCAGGCAGTCGATCTTGTCGACGCCATGGTCGCCGCCGCCGATGACCGGGTGTCGGACGAAGACGTCAAAATCCTCGAGCGCTCCGCCTGCCCGACCTGCGGTTCCTGCTCGGGCATGTTCACCGCCAATTCGATGAACTGCCTGACAGAGGCGCTCGGCCTGTCTTTGCCCGGCAATGGCTCAACCCTCGCCACCCATTCGGACCGTGAGCGCCTGTTCCTGGAAGCTGGCCGGCGCATCGTTGACCTGTGCAAGCGCCACTATGAGCAGGACGACATGTCCGCCCTTCCCCGCAACATCGCCTCCAAGGGCGCGTTTGAAAACGCCATGACGCTCGACATCGCCATGGGCGGCTCGACCAACACCGTGCTGCACATTCTGGCTGCTGCGCATGAGGGCGAGATCGATTTCACCATGGACGACATTGACCGCCTGTCGCGCCGCGTTCCGGTGCTGTGCAAGGTCGCGCCGGCCAAGTCGGACGTGCACATGGAAGACGTGCACCGCGCCGGCGGCATCATGTCGATTTTGGGCGAGCTCGACCGCGCGGGCCTCATCAACCGCGACCTGCCAACCGTGCATTCTCCGTCCATCGGCGCGGCCATCGAAAATTGGGACATCACCCGCACTTCAAGCCCGGAAGTCTTGAAATTCTTCCGCGCCGCGCCCGGCGGCGTGCCGACGCAGGTCGCCTTTTCGCAGTCGGCCCGCTGGGATGATCTCGACACTGACCGCACCAAGGGCGTCATCCGCTCGGCGCAGACGCCCTTCTCCAAGGATGGCGGGCTTGCCGTGCTCAAGGGCAACATCGCGCCCGAAGGCTGCATCGTGAAGACGGCGGGCGTGGATGAATCGATCCTGAAATTTTCCGGCCCCGCCCGCGTGTTTGAAAGCCAGGATTCGTCCGTCAAGGCGATCTTGTCGAATGAGATCAAGGAAGGCGACGTCGTCGTCATCCGCTATGAAGGCCCGCGCGGTGGCCCCGGCATGCAGGAAATGCTGTATCCGACGTCCTACCTCAAATCCAAAGGCCTCGGCAAAGCCTGCGCGCTTTTGACTGACGGCCGCTTCTCCGGCGGCACATCGGGGCTGTCCATCGGCCACGTCTCGCCGGAAGCCGAAGAAGGCGGCCTGATCGGTCTTGTCGAAGAAGGCGATTTGATCGAGATCGACATCCCGAACCGCACCATCCATCTTGCCGTCGCCGACAATATCCTCACCGCCCGCCGCACTGCTGAGGAGGCCCGCGGCAAAGACGCCTGGACCCCGCGCGAACTGCGCAAACGCAAAGTGACCACGGCGCTGCGGGCCTATGCCAAGCTGACGACGAGCGCGGCGAAGGGGGCTGTGCGCTTCGTGCCGGAGTGAATATTGACTTCGTGCGCCAATTGACGTACGAATTTTCATGGCCAAGACCGCACACAAAACCACCGACCAAAGTGATGATGCCCGGATCAACATTCGCACGAAAGCGGATTTCCGGCAGACGATTTCCTATGCGGCGGAACTTTCCGGTCTGGACCTGTCCAATTTCATGATGTCCGCCGCCATGCAGCGGGCAAAGGAAGTCATCCGCGCGCATGAAGCTATGCGCATTGCCTCACCAGAGCACCGCGCCGCCTTCCGCGCCGCGCTCGAAGCACCGGGCCGGTCCATTCCCGCGCTGGCCGAGCTTCTCAAGACGCCGCCCGTGTTGAATGCCTCTAAGCGTTGAGCCGTTTGAGCCCGCGCGCCACACCCGCAGCGATTTTCAGTCTGGCACGGCAGGCGTCGACAGTTTCCTCAAACTGACCGCCAAGAAATTGGCCAACGCCCATGCAGCTGCAGTGTTTGTCGTTGCCGACAGCGACGACAATATCGTTGGATATTATGTACTGGCCGCCATCGTCATCGATGCGTCAGACATCAGCACCGACAAGGCCAGCAAACTGTTCGGCCGCTTCGGCGCGGTCCCGGCAACGCTTCTGTCCTTCCTCGGCGTCGATCAGCGCTGGCAAGGCCAAGGTATCGGCAAGATGCTGCTCGCCGACGCCTTGCGCCGCAGCTTTGAAGCATCGCGGCAAGTCGGCAGCTTTTGTGTGGTGCTGGACGTGCTCGATGATGGCGACCCGGAGAATATGGCAAAGAGGGTCGCACTATATGAAGGTGTCGGATTTCGACGGTGCGATACGGATAAAGGCATGCGGATGTTTTTGACGATGCGGGATATCGAGGCCAACGCCGGTTAAGCGACCTTCATCTGCACATGAAAACAGGGAGTTTACCGCAATCAGATGATCCCCGCGAAATGGTCTGCGCAAAACCTGGCGAAAACGACGCGCCTCACCCGCCGTTGATCACCGCGTCATCCACCGTATAGCGCTCGTCGCCGTTGTTGACGTTGAGGAACCAGCTGTCGCCCGACTGGGCATAGCGGAAGGCGGAGACACCGGAGATTGCTCGGACCTGACCGCCTTCGAATGCGAACACGCGCCTTTCGCCGTCCGGCAGGGAGATTACAACCGTGGCCGAGTCCTGTCCACGGCCGCGATTGACGCCAAACGGACAGGAACGGACCCGCGGATAGCCGGCAATGGCGCAATCCACCTCGCCGGTGGCGTTGAAGTTTGTACCCGGCACAGTGGCATCATCGGGCCGTTCGACCCCGACATCGGGTCCAGCGGATTCGCGCAGGAACTTTCCGTTGACCCAGCCGCGCTGGCCGCTTGTGTCCGTGCTTTCCACATTGCACCAGCGCTGTGTCGCCGTGCGGCGGCAGCCAAGATTGCGCATGTCTGTGCCGTTCGGGAAAGAGGCGACCACCGGGCTTGATGCCGATGGCGCGCGGCGCATGTTGAGCCGGTCGCCGGGCCTGAGGCCGGCAACGACATAAAAGTCCGGCCCGCCATCTTCGGCAACACCCGGATCTTCGGGTGCCGGAGCCGTTGCCGCGCCGCCGGTGATTGAAACCGTCAGACGGAAAGAGGCGCTTTCGCCGCGCCGCGCGGCTGCGCGCACCAGATAAACGCGGATTGCATAGTCGCCGCTTACGCCAAGCCGCGCTGTATAACGTCCCGGATTGCCTTGTGCTTGTCCAACAAACAGCGCATCGCCGCTGGGGGCCAAAAGATTGAAAAACGCAGCGCCGCTCGAAGGCGCAAACCGGATGGAGATGGTTTGTCCGCGCCTTGCGCTGACGATGTAATCCACGGTTTGCCGTCCGGCAATTTCGTCTGTGATCACGGACTGCGTGCTGCCGGGCGCAAAACGCAGTCTCTGCCGTTCAATGCCCTGCGCATAAACACCTGCCGGAACAAGAACTGCCAAGATCGACAGAAGTGCAAACAGCTTTTTCACAAAATGCCTCGCGTGGTTTTCGCAAATGGTTGTAAGTGTGTTCCGAAATAACCATGGCAGAATTGCGCCCAGGCAGGGCCGTTGCAATCCGTCGCCCCCCCTCACCCCACCGCCGCAAACGTCTCCGCCCTCGCCCTGTCCCAGGCCCGTTTAAACCTCGTATCTTCCGTGCCGTCGATCAGCTCGCCCTTTTTCAGCGGCGTGTAGAGGTCCATGAAGCTCTTGACCTTGCCCTCACTGACACGCTTGTGGAAATGGAAGCGGCGGAATTGCGAGGGGTGGGTCAGGCCTGCGCCGCCGACAACTTCGGCCAGCGCCATCATGGTCTTTTCGTGGAACTGTTTGACGCGCATTGCCTTGTCGGGGACGACCAGCGCGCGCTGGCGGCCGGGGTCCTGCGTGGCGACGCCCGTCGGGCAGGTGTCCGTGTGGCAGGTCTGGCTCTGGATGCAGCCGACGGCGAACATGAAAGCGCGGGCCATGTTCACCCAGTCTGCCCCCAGCGCCATCGTGCGCGCAATGTCGAAGGCTGAGATCATCATGCCCGATGCGCCGAGCTTGATCCTGTCGCGAAGCCGCGCGCCGACCAGCGCGAAATGCACAAAGGTCAGCGCTTCCTGCAGGGGCATGCCCATATGGTCGATGAACTCGGAAGGGGCTGCGCCCGTGCCGCCCTCCTTGCCGTCGACGACGATGAAGTCCGGCGTCACGCCGGTTTGCAGCATGGCTTTGACCACCGCCAGAAACTCGTGCCGCTGGCCGATGCACAGTTTGATGCCGACCGGTTTGCCGCCAGACAGTTCACGCAAGTGTTTGATGAAGCCAACCAGCTCCAGCGGCGTTGAAAAGGCGGGGTGGGCGGCGGGCGAGATGCAATCCCTGCCCATCGGTATGCCGCGCATTTCGGCAATCTCGGGCGTGATTTTCGCCGCCGGCAAGACGCCGCCATGGCCGGGCTTTGCGCCTTGGCTCAGCTTGATTTCGATCATCTTGATCTGCGGGTCGGCGGCGCGGACTTTGAACTTTTCCGCTGAAAACGACCCGTCGTCGTTGCGGCAGCCGAAATAGCCGGAGCCCAGCTCCCAGATCAGGTCGCCGCCATTTTCGCGGTGATAGGGCGATGCGCCGCCCTCGCCTGTGTCATGGGCAAAGCCGCCCATTTTAGCGCCCTTGTTCAGCGCCAGGATCGCATTGGCCGAGAGCGAGCCGAAGCTCATGGCCGAAATGTTGAGGACGGACGAACTGTAGGGCTGCGCGCAATCGGGCCCGCCAATCATGGTGCGGAAATCATGGTCGCTCACATGGGTTGGCGCCATCGAGTGCGAGATCCACTCATAATTCGGCTCATAGACATCAAACTCGGTGCCAAACGGGCGCTTGTCGAGCTGGCCCTTGGCGCGCTGATAAACCAGACTTCGCTTGTCGCGCGGGAACGGCCTGCCGTCCTTTTCGCCTTCAAAGAAGTACTGCCGGATTTTCGGGCGTATCTCTTCCATCAGATAGCGGGCATGGCCGGAGATCGGATAGTTGCGCAGGATCGCCCGCTTCTTCTGGGTGATGTCGCGAAACCCGAGCGCTGCCAGCGCTGCGCATATTGCAAGTGCGATTAATGCAGCAGCGCCCGGCGCTGCAACCAGCCAGAGCGCCATGAAAACCGCGCCAGCCGCGCTCAGCGTCAGCGGCAGCATGCGCAAACTCAGCGCGGTTCTGATTGTTTGCGAATTCACCGAAACCATGGCTGGACCCTCCCAAATCCGACATGGCTTAGAGCATCATCATTGTGCGAGGATGACAAGTGCGGGACCGGGTTTCGTCATACGCTGCCGAAAAGCACCGCATCCGCCAAATGGCTGGCGAGGATAAGGAAGGCATGCGGCTTCATGCGCGTTGTCTTCCAACCGAATTCGTTAGTGCGAAGCCCTTTGACTTAATTGATTGATGCAGGGGAAAGCGCCGCGATCCGGCCGGCCTTTGACGTCAGTGCCGCCGCCGCGCCCAGACTTGTCTGATCTGTGCAAGCTCATGGACCAATTCCTCTGCCGTGCACGAATTGTTGTCGCGTTCCAACACGACATAGCGTGCGGCGGAACATGCCAAGACCTCATCCAGCAAGTCATAAACTTCCGGGCAAATTGCTGCCATATGGCTGTCGACCACCCAGTTTTCGCTGGTCTCATGGCCAGCAATATGAATCCCTTCGATTGCAGTCAGAGGGAACTGGCTCAAATACTCAGTTGGGTCGACACCAAAATTCTTGCAGTTGATAAAGCAATTGTTGACATCAAAAAGCACTCCCACGCCGGACCCCGCCAGATGTTGAAACAGATAGAGTTCCTCGCCAAGGTTCGCGCCAAAGCGCGTCAAGCCATTTATGGTGATGTTCTCGAGCGCAATCCGTCTGGCAAACGCATCACTGTAGCGTTCAAGGTTCTGAAGGATGACTTCAATGCTCAGCCTGTCTGTCAAAGGCAGACAGAAATTCTCGATTTCCATGTCCCCTGCGCGGCGAAAAGACAGGTGGTCGGAACAACAGTCAGCGCCGATCCGTTCAATCACACCCTTGAGCGCGGCCAGGCGTTCGCCAGCAAGGGGCTCCGGGCTTGCGACGGACAGGCTGGTTGAATGCGCCATGCAGGGCTTCGTGCCAATGGCGGCTAGCGTCTGCGCAAACAGCAGCGGATTGTCCGGCAACTCGTCCGGAATGAATTCGACGCAGTCGATCAGCTCGAATACATCCTTCCAAAACGGCTGGAATTCGGGCCGGTATGATACCCCTACTCCGCTGAACCGATTGCCGTTCAAAATCCGCGCCTCGCTTTTGGCGTCCGCCATTTACTGATGTCCGAATCCTGCTGAAGGCACAGTGCCGATGCGGCTGGTCAGGCGGTCACGGCTCTTGACAACAAGGAGCAGCGTGATCGCCATCAGCGGCAGCGCATACAGATAGAAACGATCAACCAGGCCTGTATCGATCATCTGCTGGCAAACAAACAGCACCAAGAGGCCGGCAACATCATCCGCAAGCTGGCAAAGCGCGTTGAAGCGGCCACGGAAGACATCTTCGCACTTTTCGTAAACTTCAGTTTGAAGCGCGTTGGTCATGACCGGATTGGACAGTGTGAACAACACGAACGCAGCCGCGAACCAAAGCGGCGTGGGCGCAAACCACAGGCCGGCAAACGCCGCGGCCATCAGCAACTGGCTGAACAAGAGCCGATTGCTGCTGTCAAAAGCGCCAGCCAGTCTGCGCGTCATGCCAAAGTGGCTGGCGACAGAGCCGGCGCTCGCCAACAGCCAGAATGTTGATGCCTCCATCTCTCCCGCGCCGTAACGCTTCAACAAGATGGCATAGGAAATCATGACGGTCGGAACAGTGTAGGTCGCCGTCAGCGTGAAAAGAGACAATATGAGCCGCCGTTCGGGATTCCAGAAACTGCGGGTGAAAATTTCGCCATAGCCGCCGCTCCAGTCAAGCCCGCCGGCGCCTCTCATCTTCAAATCAAGCACAAATGCCAGCGCTATGGCGGGGATCGCCGAGAATGCCGCGTCGATGAACAGCGCATCAAACTCCAAAGCCGAATACACCAGCGGCCCCAGTGCAAATCCTGCGGCCTTCGAGAGGATGTTCCACATGCCCCTTGCCGCGAGACTGCGGGAAAGACTGTCCGTGGTCGACGACAGGATGTCCTTGATCCAGACATTCAGCGCCGATCCGCTCATCGCCCCGACCAGAGCGCTGCTGAAACTGACCAAGTAGAAAAGCAGGACGCTGTCTTTCGTCCCGAAGTATGCCAGCGACAGCGTCAGGCAAACGTCGATGCACAGCGAAGCGATAACAAATGACTTGCGTCTGAATGCATCAGCCAGCGAGCCGCCGATCAATGTGAACAGCGCCCCGGCAGCCATGGACGACATGAACAGGATAAAGACATTGCCGTAATCATTGGTTTGCGACGACAAGAGCAACGGCAGGCCTGACCACGTCATACCCGCGCCAATATTGGCAATTGGAATGACGTATATGACCAGGCGCTCGTCAAGCTTGCGATAGGCGGCACTCATGCGTCACTCCGTTTGATCGCAAGGCATCCGTCGGCGAACAGGGCACCAAGAGCAAAACCGTCGGGGCAGGCGGCTGACAATTGCGAAACGGCAATCTCTTTGCCGCCGGCCAACAGCAACCCCGCGTCAACGGGAAGAGGCTTGAATTTGACGTTGCCGCCAAGATCGGCCGGGTAGATCATGGTGATGTGGGCGCCAGCTTGCATAGTCCGCAACGCCTGCAGACTGTCGCCCAGCAAGGACCGTACGGGCCGGCTGGACCGGAGCAACTGCACCGAGGGATGAACAGACACCTGCCCTGAAGCCAAATCCAGGGGCCGCCCGGCGTATTTCTCCGGCGGCATTGCGTTGCTTGCCGCGTACATCAGGCAATCCAGTCCCGCCAGGTCTCCCAGAACATCCTCCTTCTGTTCGCGGATATGATCGGCGAAAAGGCGGACATCCAGGTCATTGCGCCCGTTCTGCACAATCTTGGTCTCGATAAACTCGCCAACCAGAACATTGAATGCCTCCAAATCATCGAGCTTTTCAGCCAGAATCGAGAAAATCAATCCAAATCGCTCCCGCCGGGTTCCATGGACAATATCGCGGAAAATATCCAGACTGCTGCAATTTATGCGGGAAATCAAGTTTCGGTAGACCTGCGGAATACGCGCGAGGCGGTTCGCATAATCTTCAGGCGACTGGACGAATTGCCTATAGGCGGACGTGTCGATCAAAAGGCTGATCAGCGCCTTGTGAAGGGCGGCAAGGTCGGCGCGCGTTGGCGCAAGATCGTTTGCAAGCGTCATGAGTGCCTCGACAGTTTTGAGCCAAGCGCAGTCAGGACGGGATCCAGGCTTTCGACCGTGTTGGAGCCGTAGCGTGTCTGAACCAGGACGGATTTGGCCGACGTGCGCCGCAGACAGTGCTCGACAATGGACAGCATGTCGCCGTCGAAACCGCCGCACATGGTCCTGATGACCGGGTTCATGCAGGCCTCGGGGACAACGGTCAGCGAGATGATCCGGTCGGCGGGATAGCTTTGCACCAGATCGAGCGGGTCAATGTTTTGCAGGCGGGCGGAGATGGTGATGCTGTCGATGTTCAGGATAACGCCAACGTCGGCTGTCTTCGCCAGCTTTCCGAAAAATTCACCTTCGCCAATTCCGCTTTTCCCAAACAAGAAGTCCGGAACATTTTCAAGGTGGAATGGTTTTTTGAAATACTCGGCGATGTATTCACACTTTTTCGAAATGCGGCCGACCTCCGCGTCAAGATAAAGAGGTGGCAAATAGATATCGGAATTCAAATCTTCGCTTTGGGTATAGGCAAGATGCTCGCTGAAAAAGAGCGGATTGACCACGGATAACACTGAAGACAGATTTTCCAGATGATCGTTGTCAAAATCGTCTGTTGAGCAAAGTGACAGGTCGATGCCGTGGCAGGTCGATGGCAGGACGGGGGCCAACTCCTGCATTTGTTCGCGCATCAACAGCGGGTCGCCGCCAATGTAGGTCTCTGGCGTCACCTCGACAAAGTCGAACCGGCCATGGCTGCCCATGATGTTTTCATGCAAAAAAGGCAGGTGTCCAATTCCCAATCCAGCCAACATCAATCTGCTCCCGAAGATTTGCGCCTTGCGCCCGCATGTTTGCAATGCCCGCAGCCGGGACTGGCCCGGCTGCGGTCACCTTTAGACGCGGAAACCGCCGCCGCCGCTGCGGCAGAAACAGGTTCGCAGCGCCGTCTTCTTGGCCGGCGCTTCGAACTCTTCGTCCTCGGCGGTTTTCTCGATCAATTTTTGAGCATTGTCTTTCATGACACTCTCCCATCCGGGTTGAATGCAGCGTGATTGACTGCGCGTTCCACACTTTTACGTTGCGCAACTGATGTCAATTCCAGGACTACTCAAAGGTTGTGTTGGCGCTAAACAGTTTGTGTCTGCGGCGTCTTTGTTAGCCGGTTCACGACTTGCAAAACGGCGGCGCGGGCTGTTTGAACGAAGGCCGATAGCGGCTTGAAATCCAAAACCATTTGCACGGCGGCCCGGGCGCGGCAAAATTGTGCGCCGGCTGCGGTCTGATTTCACCGGCTGGCCGCCTGCCCGGCGCGAATTTTTTTTCGCGCGCCAAGGCGGGCTGCGCCGGCGTTGGCCCTGTCAACCCCGTCCTTGCCATTTTGCGCCTTCACCGTTATCAGCGCGCGTATGACAACTCCCCTTTCCCACATCCGCAATTTCTCCATTGTCGCCCATATCGATCATGGCAAATCCACGCTTGCCGACCGGCTGATCCAGCAGACCGGCGGCCTTGAGGCGCGCGAGATGACCGAGCAGGTGCTTGACTCGATGGATATCGAGAAAGAGCGCGGCATTACCATCAAGGCGCAGACCGTGCGCCTGACCTACAAGGCCAATGACGGCGAGACCTATATCCTCAATTTGATGGACACGCCCGGCCACGTCGATTTCGCCTATGAAGTCTCGCGCTCGCTGGCCGCTTGCGAAGGTTCGCTGCTGGTGGTCGATGCGTCACAGGGCGTGGAAGCCCAGACGCTGGCGAACGTTTATCAGGCGATCGACAACAACCACGAGATCGTCGTGGTGCTCAACAAGATCGACCT
>JBAVTG010000121.1:0-4697 GCA_049696015.1 Rhizobiaceae bacterium
GTTTGCGCTTCCATGGCTTCGGGCTTGAAGCGTGAAATGAGCCATAACCGCAGCAAAGACAATGGCGCCGCCGATCAAAGTCGCCCGTCCCGGCGTCTCGCTTAAGAAAAGCCAAACCCAGATGGGGGCCAAAGGCGCATCGAGCGCGCCGATGAGCGCGGTCTCCGTCGGCGGCAGCAGGCGTGATCCGTAAGCAAAAAGGACGAAGCCAACGGCCATCGAAAGAATGCCGAACGCGGCAAGAACAAGCAATTCGAAAACGGGTGGAACTGGCCCGGAAAGCGGCAGCGACACCATGGCGCTGAGGAATGTTGAAACGCAGGCCGCCGCAAGGAGGTCAATATGCCGGTGCATGCGGCCCATAACCATCAGCAAGGCCATGCAAACGGTCGATATCAGCGACAGACTGTCGCCAGAAAAATGGCCTTCACTGCTGCGGGACCCGACCATCACCGCAACGCCCGCGAGCGCAAAAAAGCTGGAAACCAGCGCGGTTTTGGTCGGCCTTTCGCGCAAGAGCAGCCAGCCGAATCCGCCGGCGACAAACGGCACGACAGCGTAGATCACCGCGACATGGGCAACGCTCGTCAGCCGGAATGAGGCGATAAACGTCTGCATTGCCACCATGCCGATGAACGCATAAAGGTAGCCGTACCGGTCCATCCGCGCCAACCGCCCGAACGCGCCGCTGCCATCCTGGAAGATCATGTAGGCAAAGAAACCAAGCGATCCAAACAGCCCGCGCCAGAGCAGCATGGTTGGCGTGTCGACCGGTATGATCCGCGTGAACAGGCCGGCTGTGCTCCAGACAAGGGCGGAGGCCGTCACCAGAATGAGGCCGAGGCGGTAGCTGGCGTGTGGGTTCATGGCGCGGGCTCACTGGGGACAGCAAGCTCAGGTCATAGCCTGAAATGCCAGCGTGGCACACCCGATTTACGACGTTTCGCGTCCCTCCCGCCAACAGCCGCCGGCCGTTTCCCCTTGCATTTTGCGTGGCAATATCCGATATGGACCCCGGGAGGTTGGTGGTGGACGAGCCACTCGCCAACCGGGTCAGGTCCGGAAGGAAGCAGCCCCAACGAGCCAGGCGCGGGTCACTGCGCAGCCTCCCACCTTTTTCCCTCGCCGCGAGGCCTTTGTTCCGCCTGCTTCGGGCTGGAAGCCGGCACTTGCCGGCGTTCCCTACCCGGCAACTGCGCTGCCTCTTCAGCCGACAGAAGAATTTATGCCGCTGCCTGATCTTCCTCGACTGGATGGCCGACCTTTTCGAGCCACCAGGGCATCTTCGACTGTTCGTAAACCTGGCCCCATGAGACGCGGCCCGGCATCAGGATCGTAGCTCCGGTCACGGGATTGAGGCCGACAGCAACGCGGCGGTCGGGATTGGTGGCGATCATGCGCCGCAATGCGGCATAGTCGACGATCAGCATGGCGCCGGTGTCCGTCATGATGATGCGCACGGGGGCCTTTTCGACATCAACGATGGGCATCACGCCGGATTCGCCGTGGTCGATTTCGATAACCGTCTTGCGGCGGCTGATATAGGGGCCGATGGGTCTCGCCGGATTGAAGATGAGCCCGCCGCGGTCATCACCCGTGCCGTCCTCGCCGGGTTGCGATGTCCCGCCCTTCTTCTCCTCCTTCGGCTTCTCCTCCTTCTTTTTGTCTTCGCCGGCAATCTGATGCCAGATCCATACCAGCGCGCCGACAATCCAATCGGCCACCTTGCCTTCGACCGATGATCCTTCCGTCGCACCCAGATAGGCGCCGGCTCCGCCGAGGATGGTGCCGAGGAACCCGACGAGAACCGCTCCGACGGGTCCGCCGACAAGCCCGCCGATGGCGATGCCGAGCTTGGCGCCGCCAATCGCGCCCGCAACGCCATTGGCCGCGTCTTTCGTGCCGCTGCCCGCGCCGGCGATCATGCCGCCGGCATTGTTGTTGAGCAGCCCGTTCCAGTAATCGGCCCATCCTTGATTGAGGTCGTCAATCAGCCTGTTCCTGCCTTCAGCCATATCTTCCATGGCATCAGCCAGAGCCCCCATGGCGGATTGGGCCGTTTCGCCCAGCGCCGAGCCGGGGAGAAAGTCATCGAGCCGCTTTTCAAGCTTTTCGACAATGCCGTCGGCTCCAAGCAGGCTGCCCAAATCGTTCGGGTCTTCGATGTCGAGGCCGTATTCGCCAAGCCGCTGCTGCGTGTCGAGTGTTGTGATATCGTCCTTTGACCCAAGACCGCCGATGACGACACCGCCGGTTGTCGCCAGTCCGTTCGGCAGGTAGGCCAGCCCATCGGCAAATGTGCCGCAAACGACGCCGCGCACTGGCAGGCCGCCGACCCGCGCCGTCCGGGGGATAGCCGACAACCCCGCGTTTTCCTTAAGCAAGAGCTTGGCTTGGGCGGGCGCAAACGTTTCATACGCAATTGGCGAGAAGCCTTTGCTGTTCATCAGCCCGCATTCGAAGGCGCCTCGAATGAATCGGCCCGGAATGAATTGGCGACCGGCGTTGAAACAGCCCGGGATGAAACGGCCTTCGCGTTCTATGCCCGGAACAAAGCTGCCGCCATGCACGATGCCAGGCATGAACACGCCTGCGGCAATGATGCCCAGTGTGAAGCTTTCACCCATGGCCAAGCCAGGAAAGAAGCCGCGCCGCGTCATCAAGCCCGGTATGAACCGACCGCACCACGGCACGCCCGGAATGAACCGGCTTTTGTGGTGAATGCCCCAATACATCCGGCCCTTGTAGCGGATGCCAGGGAAAAAGCGCTCGGAGACGGCCAGCCCCTCCTTCGTGCCACCTTTGCCCTTGCTGACCCCGTAGGCCACCCTTTCCGAAATTTTTTCCTTGGGAAGAAACTCTTCCGCCGTCTGGACTGATGGGTCGCGCATTGGCTTATCCTTGAAATGCGCCGGGCGGCTGGGCGCGCGCTCGGCAGTTTTTCGGGAAGCGGCTCTCACAGATTCAATTGGATGCTCGCCCCAAATTGCGCAGTCGGCGGTTGAATGGTTGTTGATTCAAGTCAATGGACATCCCCCTTGCCGATCACTTTTAATGTCAAACAAGCGGCAGCCCTCGCTTTGGCGCTGACAATTAACATCCCACCGAACTTGTCAGCAATTTTCAGACCCGCATTGACTCATGTGCGTCCTGGCATGAATAGACTGACCTCATGTCTGACCTGATCCCAAATGAAGCTGGCAGCGTGGACCAAGCTTATCGCGTGCTGGCGCGTAAATACCGTCCGCAGGATTTCTCTGCGCTGATCGGCCAGGAGCCGATGGTGCGCACGCTGAGGAACGCGTTCGAGACCGGGCGCATTGCGCAGGCCTGGATGCTGACCGGCGTGCGCGGCGTTGGCAAAACGACGACGGCCCGTATTTTGGCGCGTGCGCTCAACTATGAGTCGGATAGTGTCAAACAGCCGACGGTGGATCTGGGCGTCGAGGGCGTGCATTGCCGCGCCATCATGGAAGGGCGCCATGTCGATGTGATCGAGATGGACGCAGCTTCGAACACCGGCATCGACAATATCCGCGAAATCATCGAGCAAGTGCGCTACCGCCCCGTATCGGCGCGCTACAAGGTCTATATCATCGATGAAGTGCACATGCTCTCGACGCAGGCTTTCAACGGCCTGCTGAAGACGCTTGAAGAGCCGCCGCCGCATGTGAAGTTCATTTTCGCCACGACCGAAATCCGCAAGGTTCCGATCACGGTTCTCTCGCGCTGCCAGCGGTTTGATCTGCGCCGTGTCGAGGCCGTGACGCTGATCGAGCATCTGGCGAAGATCGCCGGGCTTGAAAAGGTCACCATCGACGACGCATCGCTCGCCATGATCGCCCGTTCGGCCGAAGGGTCGGTGCGTGACTCACTGTCGATCATGGATCAGGCGATTGCACATGGTTCCGGCACGGTCACCGCCTATGCCGTGCGCTCGATGCTGGGCTTGGCTGACCGCTCGAGGATCATCGATCTGTTCCGCATGCTTCTGGAGGGCGATGCAGCGTCGGCTTTGGCCGAATTCCGCAACCAGTATGACAGTGGCGCCGATCCGGTGATGATGCTGACGGATATCGCCGAATTTTGCCATCTCGTCACCCGCATGCGCTATGTGCCGTCTCTGGCTAATGACCTGTCGCTGACCGAAGATGAGCGCAGCCATGGCGCTGTCTTTGCGGAAAAAGTTTCGGTTCGCGTGCTCGCGCGCTTTTGGCAGATGCTGTTGAAGGCGATCGAAGAGACCTCTGCCGCCAACCGCCCGGTACAGACGGCGGAGATGGCCCTGATCCGCCTGTGCCATGCCTCGACCTTGCCGACATTGGACGAAGCGCTGAAGACAATCGACAATGCTCCTGCCGCCAACCCATCAGTAACGTCCGGTGCGTCTTCTGCCGGTTCGAATGGCGGTGGGCCGGTCAACGCCCGCGCTGGGTTTACCATGCCGTCCAGCGGCAATGGCGGCGCGTCGATGCGGCTGGTGGCCGAAAGTCAGTCTCCCGCGCCAGTGTTCACCCCACCGCCGGTGGTTGCGCCAGAGCCGGTCAATTCGCTCGCTGACATTGTCGCGATTGCCGACAAGAAGCGCGACATGCAGATGAAGATTCAAATCTGCAAATATGTGCGCCCGGTGTCGATCAGAACCGGAGTTCTCGAGATCGGATTGACGGATGACGCGCCGCGCGGCTTTGCCTCCG
>JBAVTG010000122.1:0-3776 GCA_049696015.1 Rhizobiaceae bacterium
GGCCGAGTGACAACGCCGATCCTGAAGACCCGTGTTCCAATCATTCCTGAATGGGCGCTGGCGCCGATGAGCCGACGCTCGGTGGATTGGTATCTGGTCTCCGAGGACTTGCCACGTCCGGAAAGCCGGGTCCGCATTGATGGGGACACGGTCAGGCTTGATTGGCATTTCTCCAACATGAACGCCCACAAAACGCTGGTGGCGCGGGTGCGCGAACGGATGCGCGCGGCTGGCTATCCGATCATCCTGTCGCAGCTCGTTGATGGGCGCCTGCCATCGCACCAATGCGGCACTGCCCGCATCGGGACTCATCCGGCGACGTCGGTTGCGGACCCGTGGTGCCGCAGCTGGGATCACCCGAACCTCTTCATCGTCGATGCCGGATTCCTGCCGACATCGGCTGCCGTCAATCCGTCGCTGACGGTTGCCGCGCAGGCGTTGCGCGTTGCCGATCATATCAGAAAAACGGAGTTGAACGCGTGAACAAAGTTGCGGTGATCACAGGGGCGGCGCGCGGCATTGGAGCAGCCATTGCGGACAGACTTCAAGCTGACGGCTTTGATGTTGCCCGACTTGATCTCGCGTTGGCCGGTCCCGAAACAATCCAGTTCGACTTGGCAGACATATCCTCTCATCAGTCCGCTATCGATGCGGTGATGGAGCGCTTTGGCCGGATTGATTGCGTGGTCAACAATGCCGGCATCGCATCACCCAAACGAGGCGATTTTCTGGAGCTTGAGCCGGAGACATTTGACGCGGTGATTGACGTCAATTTGCGCGGAACGGTGTTCTTTTCGCAAACTGCCGTAAAAGCGATGTTGGCTGGAAAAGGCGGCGCGCGCAAATCGATCCAGTTTATAACGTCTGCTTCCGCCGCGCTCGCATCGCCTGAACGGCTGGATTACTGTATGTCGAAAGCCGGCCTTGCGATGTTTGCAAAGGGACTGGCGCTGCGCCTTGCCGGTGACGGGATTGATGTTTTCGAGGTTCGCCCGGGCATTATCAAAACTGATATGACGGCGGGCGTCACTTCCAAATACGACGATCTGATTGCCAAGGGTCTGGTGCCGGAGGCGCGGTGGGGCCTGCCGGAAGATATCGCATCGGTGTGCGCGGCGCTTGCCGGCGGCAATCTGCCATTTTCGACCGGGTCCGTCATTGATGTGGGCGGTGGCCTGCACATACCGCGCTTGTGAGGATCAGATGGCTTACGACTACATCATCATTGGCGGCGGCTCGGCGGGCTGTGTGCTTGCGGCAAGGCTGAGCGAAAATCCGGATGTGACGGTGCTGCTCCTGGAAGCGGGCGGGCGGGATTGGCATCCGTATTTTCACATGCCTGCAGGCTTTGCCAAAATGACCAAGGGCATCGGCTCGTGGGGCTGGCACACCGTGCCGCAAAAGCACATGAACAACATGGTCATCCGCTATACGCAGGCCAAGGTCATTGGCGGCGGTTCGTCAATCAACGCGCAGATTTATACGCGCGGCAACGCGCTGGACTATGACGAATGGCGGCAAATGGGATGCACCGGCTGGGGCTACCGCGACGTGCTGCCCTATTTCCGCAAAGCCGAAGACAATGACACGTTTGACAATGAGTATCATGGCAAGGGCGGTCCGCTTGGTGTCTCGCAGCCTGCCGCTCCGCTGCCGATTTGCGAGGCCTGGTTTGATGCGGCATCAGAAATCGGCATTCCGCGCAATCACGACATGGCAGGCGAACGCCAAGACGGCGTCGGCTACTACCAGCTGACGCAGCGCCATGCCCGGCGCTCCTCGGCGTCCATCGCCTACCTCAATCCGGCACGCGAACGCAAAAATCTCACGGTGCAGACGGGCGCCCAGGTCAAGCGGATCATCATCGACAAGGGCAGGGCGCTTGGCGCAGAGACGCTCGATGGCACGCGCCATCTGGCGGAGCGTGAAGTCATCCTGACCTCAGGTGCAATCGGCTCGCCGCGGATGCTGATGCTTTCCGGAGTTGGGCCTGCGGATCACTTGAATTCGGTCGGCATCCAGCCGGTTTTCGATCAACCGGGCGTCGGTTCCAATCTGCAGGATCATCTGGACCTATTCGTGATCGCCGAATGTTCGGGTGACCATACCTACGACAAATACGCCAAACCGCACTGGTCAGTCGTGGCAGGCCTTCAGTATCTTTTCAGCCGCAAAGGGCCGGTCGCATCGAGTCTTTTTGAGACCGGCGGGTTCTGGTATGCCGATGAAAACGCCCGCTCGCCGGACATCCAGTTTCATCTCGGTCTGGGTTCGGGCATCGAGGCCGGTGTGGCAGCGATGGCGCATGGCGGAATCACCATGAACTCGGCCTACTTGCGACCCCGCTCACGCGGCACAGTCCGGCTCGCCAGTGCCGATCCTGCAGCTGCGCCATTGATCGATCCGAACTATTGGGCCGATCCCTATGACCGGGAGATGTCCATTCGCGGCCTCAAGCTGGCGCGCGAGGTCATGCGGCAAAATGCGCTGAAGCCATACATTATGGCGGAGCGGCTGCCCGGCCCGGATGTGCAGAGCGATCAGGATTATTTCAACTATGCCTGCAAGAACGCCAAGACTGATCATCACCCTGCCGGAACCTGCCGGATGGGCGTGGATCCGGGAGCTGTGGTTGGCCCTGACCTCAAATTCAACGGCATTGAGGGACTGCGTGTGGCCGATGCCTCGATCATGCCCTCGCTTGTATCGTCAAACACCAATGCGACTGCGATCATGATCGGCGAGAAGGCCGCTGACATGATCGCCGGTGCCAAGTGAGGAGCGCGTCATGATCCGCCATATTGTGCTGATCCGGTTCAAGCCGGAAACGAGCGAGACGAAAATTGCCGCGATATTTGAGGCGCTGCACCGCATCCGTGACGTGCTTGACGGTGTTGTCTCGATCACGTCCGGGAAAAGCGAAAGTCCGGAAAAAATTGAACGCGGATACATGCACGGCTTTGTTGTCGATTTTCGTGATTGGCAGGCCCTTGCGGCCTATCAGGCACACGAGGATCACAAGCGTGTGGGCGCGGAATTGGTGGCCAATGCCGTTGGCGGTCTTGACGGTATCCTGGTGTTTGATTTGCCGGTTGAGGGCGTAACAGCATGATCAATTTGCCGACTTATGCTGGTGTGCTAGAGCGCTATGAGCTGACCGGCGAGCCGCTCATCGTCCGCGCGCCGCGCGTGCCGCTGACGCGCACTGCATTTGCGGCTGCCCATGTGGTGAGCGATCCAATCAAGGAACGCAGCCCTTGGGATACAAGGCCGGCAGTTGATTGGGACGCCACGCTCGATTTCCGCCGCGGGCTTTGGGATCAGGGGCTTGGGTTGGCCGAAGCGATGGACACAGCGCAGCGCGGCATGGGCGTCGACTGGCTGACGGCAAAAGAGCTGATCGAGCGCACGATGGCGGATGCGAAACACCATGCGATGAAACCACGGGTGGCCTGCGGCGCCGGGACCGATCATGCCGCGCTGGCGGACCTCAAGGATGCGGATGCGATCACTGCGGCCTATGAAACGCAGATGGCGGCAATCGAAGCTGCCGGCGGCCAGGTGATCCTGATGGCCTCCCGCGCTTTCACAAACATTGGCGCGCAGGAAGCGACGTACAGGGCGGTCTACCGCCGCCTCATCGACCAGGCGAAAGACCCGGTTATTTTGCATTGGCTCGGCGACATGTTCGATCCGGCGCTCAAGGGGTATTGGGGTTCAACCGATGTCAACCGCGCGACGGATTTTGTGCTTGAGCTGATCAGCGAAAATCCGGG
>JBAVTG010000123.1:0-1953 GCA_049696015.1 Rhizobiaceae bacterium
CGAGAATGACCGAGATGAACGAGCGGTTCATGCCCTTGCACATGATGTAGGACAGAATCGCGCCCGATGAGCCGACCAGCGCGCCGGTGATGATCAGCGCCAGATTGCCGAGCGTGAAGCCGATGCCCGCTGCTGCCCAGCCCGAATAGGAGTTGAGCATCGAGACAACGACCGGCATATCCGCGCCGCCAATCGGGATGATCATCAACACGCCGAGCGCCAGGGAAACGGCAACAATCAGCCAGAAGATGAAGTGGCTTTCGCTGACGACCAGAAGGCCGACCAGCACCACCAGCGCAATGCCAAGACCGGCATTCACGAAATGGCGCATCGGCAGCATGATCGGCTTGCCCGACATGCGGCCGTCAAGCTTGAGAAAGGCAATGATCGAGCCTGTGAAGGTCACCGCGCCGATGGCGACACCCAGCGACATTTCAACCAGCGCCTGCCCGTGAATCGAACCGACAGCGCCGATCCCAAAACTTTCCGGCGCATAAAGCGCAGCGGCAGCAACCATGACAGCGGCAAGACCGACCAGCGAGTGGAACGCTGCAACCAGCTGCGGCATCGCTGTCATCGGGATGCGCCGCGCAATGTATGCGCCCGCGCCGCCGCCAATGCCAAGGCCGGCGGCAATCAGCGCAAACGAGCCGAATGTCAGTCCGGTGAGCAACAGCGTGGTGACGATGGCAATGCCCATGCCGATCATGCCGTAGATATTACCCTGACGGCTGGTGGTAGGATGCGACAGGCCGCGCAACGCCAGAATGAACAGGACGCCGGAGACCAGATAAAGGAAGGCTGCAAAGCTGGCTGACATTGGAACCTGACCTTATTTGTCTTTTTTCTTGTACATCGCCAGCATGCGCTGGGTGACAAGGAAGCCGCCGAAAATATTCACCGAAGCCAGAACAAGCGCGATGAAGCCGAAGGCAGTGGCCGTGCCGGAGAGCGACAGGCCGACCGACAGCAGCGCGCCGACGACAATGACGGAAGAGATTGCGTTGGTGACCGCCATGAGCGGAGTATGCAACGCTGGCGTTACCGACCAGACGACATAGTAGCCGACGAAAATCGCCAGGGCGAAGATGGCAAGCTGGAAGACAAACGGATCAATTGCGCCGCCGGTCGCGCCATGGGCAATCGCGCCCGTTGCATCTGGCACAGTTTCAGCAACTTGGCGCACTGTGTCGAGCGCGTGCGTCAACCCGTCCAATGCCTTGTCGAGAGCTGTATTGGCCATCACTTGCCTCCCTTGGCTTTGGCAGCTGGTTTCTTGGCAGGAGCCTTGGCCGGTTTCGCCGCCTCGGACTTGGCCGGTGCAGGCTTGACCGCTTCAGGCTTGGCCGTTTTTGGCGCTCCCTCTGATTTGGTTTCCGCCGCCGCAAACGCCGGATGCACGATCTGTCCGCCATGCGTCAACAGCGTTGCTTTGACCAGCTCATCATCCGGATTGATCGAAAACAGCCTGGTCTCTTTCGACACCATGGTTTCAAGGAACGATACCAGGTTCTTTGCATACAGCAGCGAGGCGGAGGCGGCGATGCGCCCGGGCACGTTCAAGTGCCCGACGATCTTGACATCGCCGACGCTGACCACCTTGCCCGGCACAGCACCTTCAACATTGCCGCCGCGTTCAACCGCAAGATCAACGATCACCGAGCCCGGCTTCATCGAAGCCACCATCGCCTTGCTGACAAGGCGCGGGGCCGGGCGGCCGGGAATGAGCGCCGTGGTGATGACAATGTCCTGCTTGGCAATATGTTCGGCAACGAGGGCCGCCTGCTTGGCCTTGTATTCGGCCGACATTTCCTTGGCATAGCCGCCAGCGGTTTCGGCCGCCTTGAACTCATCGTCCTCGACGGCGACAAACTTGGCGCCAAGCGAAGCGACCTGCTCCTTGGCCGCAGGGCGCACGTCTGTTGCGGTCACAACCGCGCCGAGGCGCCGGGC
>JBAVTG010000124.1:0-7411 GCA_049696015.1 Rhizobiaceae bacterium
TCGTGTTAAGGACTTGTTCACCATGTTTTTTGAGGAACTGGGCGTGAGCGAGTTTCAGGATCGGGCGGGCACCCGCAACAATGTCACAAGGCTTTCGGACGCCATCCGCGAGGTGCGGATCGCCTCTGCCGACAAGGCCGACGTTGTTGTCGACATGAAAGAAGCCGACCGCGCGCGGCTCGAACTCTTGGGTCTGGAGCTAAAGCCGGTCTTCGATGAAGTGCCCGCCGACAATGACCTGTTCGATTTTGCCATTTCTTCCGGTCTTCAGCCGCGGCTGTGGATTGATGCCGTCAGCCATGTTCAGATGGGCCGCGACCGACGCATCTATCGCTTTGTCCGCGATACCCGCCTTGGCCGCGTTGTTGTCTGTGAATCCGCCGATATGCGCCCCGTTGCCGAACAGGTCACCCGCTATATCGCCGAGCGCCTGATTGAGCGGCAGCGCCTGATGGAAGGCGAGCCGGAATCGCTGAAATCAGGCACCTCTCTGCAAAGGGCGGTCGAGCAGGTTTCCCACCAGGACGACAAATCCGGGGAAAGCCTGTCAAACATCGTTGCCGGGCTCGTCTGGGTTCTCCTCGGCGCAGTCATCGGCGGCGGTCTGCTGCTGGCCATCCTGTCCGGACAATTTAACAGCCTGATCGGCAAATAACCGCATTTAAGGATATTTGATCACCGCCGTTTTGCTGCCGGTCATGATCATGCGCTCACCCATCGCTGATATGCCGCCAGCTGCGCCAACGATTCCCCGTTCGCTCCAGCTGCAGGCCCACGCCCCGGCCTCGCCGCTGATTGTAAACTGGTTCCAGCGCGCCGCTGGCTTGCGCCCGCCTACGCCCTGGCTGGCCGATGGCACACCAATCACCGGAATGCCACTCTCGCCTTTGCCGATCAGCCGGTAGGAATTCAAATGCGTATGTCCGTGCAGAACCAGCTCAGCGCCAGCCTCCAGCACAGTCTTTTGAAACAACCTGATCCCATAGAGCCGCCGCGACGCGTCATCCTCAAACCGGAATGGCGGATGGTGGATCATCACCACGCGGAACAGGCCGCTGTCCTTGGCCTGTCGCAGCAAGACCGCAAGCTGCTCTGCCTCATCAGCCCGAAACCGCCCGGTCGCCAAGAACGGCGCCGAGGCAACGGCAGACGACACGCCGATAAGCGCCACCGGTCCGCGCTGGCGAAGGTATGGAAACAGCGTCTCGGGCGTTGGGACTGCGCCTTTCAGACCAACATCACCGGTCATATACTCGGTCCAGGACTGGCAGGCCTTGGCAAGCGCGCCCGGGACATAGGCATCGTGATTGCCCGGCACCACCGACACGTCAAACGGCTCGCCGATGCTTTCAAGCCAGTGCCGCGTTGCCGCAAACTCCGGCCCCAGGGCCAGATTGACCAGATCGCCTGTGACCGCGATATGGTCCGGCGCCGCCAGCCTGATGTCATCCATGATCGGTTTCAGCGCTTCACCCGCATGGGTCTTCTTGCGGTTGAAGCGCCAGTTCAAATAACCGGTGATACGTTTGGACGCGAGGTCGCGTTTGCGCAGATCCGGCAGGGGCGAAAGATGGATATCGGAAACATGGGCAAGGCGAAACATGGCACTCGCATAATTCATCACCCCGCTTTATTCCAGTGCCATGAGCAATACGGAACTCAAACAATCACTCTGGGCAAAAGTGCGCGGCAAGGCTTTCCACCTCTATTTCCGCCTCAAGCGGCCGATGACGCTGGGCGTGCGGGCGCTTGTCCTCAACGAGAAAGACGACACTGTCTTCCTCATCCGCCACACCTATGTGCCCGGCTGGCAAATGCCCGGCGGCGGCGTTGAAACCGGCGAGACGCTGCGCGAAGCGCTTGACAAGGAACTGATGGAAGAAGGCAACATCCGCCTGACAGGCACGCCCCACCTCTTCCACATCTACTTCAACCGTCGCATGTCCCGCCGCGATCACGTAGCGCTATTCGTCTGCAGAAGCTTCGATCAGATAAGCCCCAAACGCCCCGACCACGAAATCGCCGAAAGCGGCTTCTTCCCGCTCGACAAACTGCCGGAGGGCACAACCCGTGCGACGCGAAAGCGTCTCGCCGAAGTTTGGGGAAGCGAAGTGGTTTCCGACGTCTGGTAGCGGACTTACTGCCGTCACAGAGGCATAGCAAAACCCGTCATCAAATAATGGAGATAGCCCATGCCGAAAAACCTCATCGTCACAGGCGCATCGACCGGGCTTGGCTTGTCTGTTTCCATCGCTGCCGCCAAGGCCGGGTTCAAAGTCCACGCAACGATGCGCGACGTCTTGAAACGCGCCCGAATTGATGAAGCAGCAAGGGAAGCAGGTGTTGAAGTCAACGTTGCCGCAATGGATGTGGAGAACACGGCCTCGGTTAACAGCGCCATCGAAAAGATCATTGCCGAGGATGGCGGCCTTCATGCCTTGGTCAACAATGCAGGTGTCGGCTTTGTCCGCACCACCGAACAGGCAACAGAAGCCGATATCAATTGGGTGATGAACGTAAACTTTATGGGCGTGATGCGCTGCACAAAGGCTGTCCTGCCAGTGATGCGTGCGGCGCGCAGCGGCCGCATAGTAAACATCACATCTGTAGGGGGACTTGTCGGTCAGCCATTCAATGAAATCTACTGTGCTTCAAAGTTTGCGGTTGAGGGTTACACAGAGTCGCTCGCCTCTTATGTCGGTCCCGCCTTTGGCTTGCATTTTACCGCAGTCGAGCCTGGCGGCATTACTTCCGAATTCGCTACATCAGCCCTGAAACACTTCAGTTCAACCGGTGGGATGATCGCTGACGAATATGCGCCGATCCTCGACATGTATATTTCCGGCGCACAAACCCGCGCCAGCAAGCCCGCGAACGGAATATTCCAGACGCCCGGCCAAGTTGCCGACATCGTGGTAAAATGCCTCATGTCGGACAACCCGCCTGTCCGAATCCGCACATCCCAATGGGCGGAAGCGTTTTGCGATCTCAAGACGAGTGCAGATACGGACGGACTGAAATTGCAGAAAAAGGTGGTCGATACATTTCTGGACGGCTTGAAAAACTGACGGGTTTAGCCGCCTCGCAAACTCTCCCGCCCGTGCGGCGCATAAAAATCCAACTCCGGCCCAACCGGCACAATCCTTGTCGGGTTGATCGTCTCGTGGCTGGCGTAATAATGGGTCTTGATGTGGCCCATATGCACAGTGCCTGCCACTCCCTCGATTTGATAGAGTTCGCGCAGCCAGCCGGACAGGTTTGGATAATCCGCAATGTGGCGAAGATTGCACTTGAAATGGCCGTGATAGACCGCATCGAACCGGATGATGGTCGTAAACAACCGCCAGTCCGCTTCGGTCAATTGGCCGCCCGCCAGATAGCGCTGCTTGGCAAGTCGCGCTTCCAGCAGGTCCAGCGTTGAAAACACGTCGTTGAACGCCGCCTCATACACAGTCTGCGCGGTGGCAAAGCCGGCGCGATAAACGCCATTGTTGACATTGGGATAGACCAGTGCGTTGACCGCTTCGATCTCGCTGCGCAACGCAAGCGGATACGTATCGATACTGTTGCCGGTCAGATGATCAAACGCGCTGCCCAGCATGCGGATGATCTCGCTGCTCTCGTTGGAAACAATCGTCCCCGTCAGTTTGTCCCACAGCACCGGCACCGTCACGCGCCCTGTGTAGTCCGGATCAGCGCGGGTATAGATCTGGTGCATGACGTCCGAGCCGAACAGCGTATCGCCGGTCGCAGCGTCAAAATCGGTATCGAAAGTCCAGCCGTTTTCCAGCATCAGCGGATGGACGACACTGACGCTGATCAGCGCGTCCAAGCCCTTGAGCGCGCGGAAAATCAGCGTGCGATGCGCCCACGGACAGGCCAGCGACACATAGAGGTGATAGCGCCCGGCTTCGGCCTTGAAGCCGCCTTTGCCAGTTGGGCCGGGGGAGCCATCCGCTGTCACAAAACTGCGGAACGCCGCATCCTTGCGCACAAATGCGCCGCCGGTCGACTTAGTATCATACCATTGGTCGCGCCATACACCGTCAATCAACAAGCCCATGAGCAAAATTCCTTTGACGCCTATTTGGCGCTTTTTTCGCCAAACACCAGACGCCCCGATTGAACAAACTGTTGAACGATGATAGCGGGCTTTGATGATGACCGTATCCGGAATGCCGCTTTCAACGACCCGACGACGCTGACGCGCCTTGCCGTCGGCGCTTGCGCGCTCTCATCGTCTTTTGCACACTGCGGAAATCATCATGTCCACCAATACCATAGTCACGGGCGCAGAACTCGCCGCGCACAACGCAGACATCGAACAGATCCACGCCGATGCCTTCGGGCCGGGCCGATTTGCCCGAGCTGCCTTCCGCATTCGCGAAGGCGGGCCACATGAGCAGTCTTTGTCGCGCGTCGCCACGGTTGACGGCAAGGTCATCGCTTCGGTGCGCATGACACCGGTCATGATCGGGCCCGCGCCGGCGCTTTTGCTCGGACCGCTCGCCGTCGCGCCCGCCTATATGAACCGCGGCATCGGCCGCAATCTGATGAAGGAGTGCCTTGCATTGGCCAGACAGGCCGGCCATGTGCTGGTCATTCTTGTCGGTGACGAGCCCTACTACAGCCCCTTCGGCTTCAAGCGCGTCCCGGCGGCGACAATCACCTTCCCCGCCCCGGTCGACCAGAACCGCATTCTCATATGCGGACTCATCGAAGGCGCGGCTGATGGCATAGAGGGTGAAGTCCGCCACGCGGCGCTCTAAACGCTGAATCCGCCGTGCTTGGCCTTGTTCTCAGGCTCGACGTGAATGAGCACAGAGATTCCATGCATCTGCGCTTTGAGGGCCGCCTCAATCCGGTCGCAAATATCATGCGCCTCCGAAACGCTCATGCCGGATGGCACCACCAGATGAAACTCGGCAAAGCGGGCAGGTCCCGCCTCGCGGGTTTTCAGATCATGAAATTCAATTGCCCCGCCGGCGTTGGCAGTGATTTGCGAGCGGATGGTTTCAATCTCGGCACTGCTCAGCGCCCCATCCATCAGCCCCTGCACCGAGCCGGACATCACCCGCCAGCCCTGCCACAATATATTCACCGCCACCAGTATGGCCATCAGCGGATCAATCACAGTCCAGCCGGTAACCAGCGACAGCAGCAGCGCGGCAATCACGCCAACCGAAGTAATCACGTCGGTGTAGATATGCATGCCATCGGCCACCAGCGCCGGCGAGCGCGCCCTGCGTCCGGTGGAAACCAGAATATAGGCCCAAACGGCATTGATCGTCGTCGAGGCGGCATTGATCGCAAGGCCAAGCGCCGGCGCATCCATCTCGCGTGGCGCGCCCAGTGCTTTCCAAGCCGCCTCAATGATAAAGATCGCTGCCAGCGCAATGAGCACACCTTCGGCGACGGCCGAAAAATACTCCGCCTTGTGGTGACCGAAAGGATGATCATCATCGGCCGGCTTGTGGGCGACTCGAATGGCATACCAGGCAATGCTGGCTGCGATCACATTGACAATGGATTCCAGCGCATCGGAAAACAGCGCCACTGACCCGGTGACATGCCAGGCCAGAAACTTCAGCGCCATCACCAGAAACGCAATCGCGATTGACGCTGATGCCAGCCGCCGGACTGTTCTGTTCGCCGCCACGCCGGTTACACCTACTCGTCCTGAATGGAAGAGATATAGGCGACAATATCTTCGATCTGTTTTGGCGTTGCCTCAAATTCCGGCATGCCCGGATGGCCGGTCACAATGCCTTCGGCGAACGCTTCTTCCAGCGCATCAATCGGGTAGCGCTTGGCAAGCTCGCGAAAAACAGGGGCTTTTTCAAGCGGGCTTTTGTCTTTCAGACCGACGCCATGGCACCGCGAACAATTGGCTTCGACCAGGCCCTTGCCATGGGCGATGGATCCGGCTTCTGTTTGGGCAACTGCTGGCAGGGCAAATCCTGCCAACATCAAAGAAAGGGCAATGCGCTTCATTTGGCCTTCTCCTTTGAGCGCTTTGGCATATGCGCCACCACGTTTTCGATCATCCGCATCCCGGCGTTGCCGCCAAGCGTCATGATGGATTCGGGGTGGAACTGTACTGCCGCAATCGGCTCCTTGTCATGCTCGAATGCCATGATAACGCCGTCATCAGTTTCCGCCGTCACGCGAAACTCCTTCGGCAGGCGCACCGGATCGGCAAAGATCGAATGATAGCGCCCGACGGTTATCTCCTGCGGCAGGCCTGAGAAGATGATTCCGTTGCGCGATACCCTGATACGCGAGGGCTTGCCGTGCATCGGCACATGAAGATGGCGAAGTTCTCCGCCATAAGCTTCCGCCAGTGCCTGCAAACCAAGGCAGACGCCAAAGATCGGCAAATCCCGTGCCCGCGATTTGGTGATAGTTGCCTTGCAGTCGAAGTCGGTCGGCGATCCCGGTCCCGGCGACAGTACAACAAGGTTCGGATCAACCCGGTCGAAAACTTCATCCGAAACCGGCGAGCGCACGGTTGTCACCTCTGCGCCGGTCTGGCGGAAATAATTGGCCAGCGTGTGCACGAAAGAATCCTCGTGATCCACCAGCAGGATGCGTACCCCAGCGCCGACCTGCGCCGCGCCGCCCGCCGTCGATGAATTGCCTTTCGGCGCTTCGCGGATGGCCGAAATCAGCGCCGATGCCTTCAGCTCGGTCTCGGCTTCTTCTTCTTCGGGAATGGAATCAAACAGCAGCGTCGCGCCTGCGCGCACCTGCGCGATCCCGTCCTTGATCCGGATCGTGCGCAACGTCAGCCCGGTGTTCATGTCGCCGTTGAAGTTGATCATGCCGATCGCCCCGCCATACCAGGCGCGGGACGATTTCTCGTTTTCTTCAATAAAGCGCATTGCCCAGAGTTTCGGCGCGCCGGTCACAGTCACAGCCCACGCATGGCTCAAGAACCCGTCAAACGCGTCCATGCCTTCGCGCAGCCGCCCCTCAATGTGGTCCACCGTGTGGATCAGCCGTGAGTACATTTCGATCTGGCGCCGGCCAATGACCCGCACCGACCCCGGCTCGCACACCCGGCTCTTGTCGTTGCGGTCCACATCCGAACACATCGTCAGTTCAGATTCGTCCTTCTTCGAATTCAGCAGTTTCAGAATCTGTTCCGAATCCGAAATCGCATCGTCGCCGCGCTTGATCGTGCCCGATATCGGACACGTCTCGATGCGCCGCCCGTTCACCCGCACAAACATTTCCGGCGAAGCTCCGATCAGATATTCGCCTGCCCCCAGATTGATGAAAAACGAATAGGGCGATGGGTTGATCAGCTTCAGGCGGCGCGAAATTTCCGATGGCGCAGTTTGACAGCGCTCATAAAATGTCTGCCCCGGCACAACCTCGAACAGATCGCCGCGGCGGAAACTCTCCA
>JBAVTG010000125.1:0-8270 GCA_049696015.1 Rhizobiaceae bacterium
TGTTGTCTGCGCGTCTTGAAAGGACCAGGACCATGACCACGATTGATGCATGCGAAACCCGCAAGACTGCAACCGGATGGACCGCCATTGCCGCAACTGCTGCTGCCGCCGTGGAAAAAGCCGGGAACCTGTACCGCGCATGGCAGAACCGCCGCGAACTGTACCGGCTCAGCGACATGAGCGACCGCGAATTGCAGGACATCGGCCTGTCGCGATCAGATTTGTTTATTGCCCGCGATGTGCCTGCCAGTATCGACCCGACTGCAAGGCTGGGCGCGCTTGCCGACCGCAATTGCCGGAAAATTTGACTCGCCAGATTTCCTGATGTTTCCCGCGGGCCCTTACCTCCCGGTTACCCCCGGCGCCCGCTGACTGCCCGGCTGCCTCCCCCGCAGCCGGGCATTTTCTTCAAAATGTCAACGGTTGCGGTCCATGCCGCGCTGGAACTGGTCGAAGATAGATTCCAGCCCCTTCTGATAGGTATCCTGCGTCTTCTTGCCGGTTTCGAACATGTCGCCCCACGGATTGTTGGACGGGGCACGGCGCGCGCGGGGCTGTTCTTCCGGCTCAGGCTCCGCCTGCGGAGGCGCACCAACACCGCTCCCGCCCTTCATCATTTCCTCGAGCATGCGCCCGAACGGATTGTCGGACGCGGACGGCTGCTGCGAACGCGGCTGCGGCGCGCTCTGTCCCATGCCGCCGCCGAAAATATCCTTGAGCATGTCGCCCAGCGGGTTGTCAGCAGGTGCAGGCGCCTGCTGCGGCTGTGCCTGGCCGCCGCCAAGAATATCCTTGAGAATATTGCCAAGCGGATTGTCTGCTTGAGTCGGGGCTTGCCGCGGGGCCTGGCCGCCGGTCGTGCCTTTGAGGATCTGGTCGAGCACATCGCCCCATGGGTTGCCGGAAGAGGACGGCGCTTGTTGCTGCGGTTGCGCCTGACTGCCGGCCTGCTTCATCATCTCCTCGATGACCTTGCCGAACACATTGCCGCCAGCGCCCATGCCGGCCGCGCCAAGACCGCCGGCCATCTGCTGCTGCATGCCGCCAGCCATCATCGAAGCCATGGCCGGCAGCATCTGCTTCATGATTTCAGCGCCGATGCCAGTGGCCTGCGCCGCCTGCGCGGCAACAGCGCGGGATACGTCCTTGGAGCCGAACAATTGGCCAAGAATATCATTGCCAGCTTGTGTGCCTGCGGGGTTGAACGCGTCGGCGGGATTGTTGAAATAATTGGCCGAACCGCTTTGAACCATCGACTGCATCAACGCGCCCATGCCGTACGGATCCGCCGCATTGCGCTTCAATCCGATGGAAAAGGCCGGAAGCAATGCCTCCCAGGCCGACTGGACCTGACTGGGATTGAGGCCAAATTGCTTGGCCATCTGGTTCACGGCATCGCCGCCATTGGCTTTCATGAGCATTTCAAACAGCGGCAGCATGGGGGTCCTCCACAGGATTTCCAGTATCAAACGACAGGCACGGCAAACGCGCAAGGGCGCATATGATTGTGCGTATATGGCAGCGTTAAGGGAATGGCGAAAATAAAATTGGGATCAATACGCATAAGCCAAAAATGCGGGCTCGACCGACTTGCCCCAAGCGGTGTTGTATTCGCGGATCATCTGTTCAGACAATGTGGTTCCGCGGGCGACGACTTCTTCCAGCGGCGACAGGAAGCCGCTCTCGTCATGGCCGTCACTGTCGGGCCTGTTACGGGCGATGAGACCGGCGTGGCTGATTTTCAAAACCTCACGCGCCACATTGAGAAGTGTGCCATCGCGCCATGGCGTCTTCAGGCCCATCACCGGGACCGTGTTGCGCATGTGCATGACATCATCGTAGCGCCAATCGCGCGTCAGGTCTTCTGCTGCGGCAAGTGACGCCTCGTCATAGAGCAATCCAACCCAGAAAGCGGGCAGGGCGGTGAGCCGCCGCCACGGTCCGCCATCAGCGCCGCGCATTTCAAGATAGCGCTTGAGCCGCACATCCGGGAACAGGGTGCCCAGGTGATTGGTCCAGTCGCCGATGTTCGGCTCGACGCCGGGAATGCGGTTTTTCAAAGCGCCGTTGATGAACTGGCGGAAAGTCACATCCGTCGCTTCGTGGTAACAGCCATCGCGCAGCACGAAATACATCGGCACATCAAGCGCCCATTCGACATAGTCGGCAAAGCCGAAACTGGTATTGAACAGGAAAGTCGGCACACCCGAACGCTGATTGTCGGTATCGCGCCAGATGTCGCCACGCCAGGACTGGAAACCGTTCAGCTTGCCATCGGTAAAGGGCGAGGCTGCAAACAGCGCCGTGGCCAGCGGCTGCAGCTTGATCGATGTCAGCATCTTGCGGCGCATATCGTCTTCCGATGAGAAGTCGAGATTCACCTGAATGGTGCAGGTCCGGTACATCATGTCGAGGCCGCGGGTGCCGACCTTGGGCATGTAGGATGACATGATGCCATAACGGGTTTTCGGCATGCGCGGCGTCTCGGCAAGGGTCCATTTCGGCGAGCCGCCCATTCCGAGAAACTTGATGCCAAGCGGATCGGCGATCTCGCGCAACTGCGCCAGATGGGCGTTGGCCTCGCGGCAGGTCTGGTGAAGCGTTTCAAGCGGCGCGCCGGACAGCTCAAATTGGCCGCCGGGCTCCAGGGAAATAGCGCCAGCGCCGGTCGGCTCGACAAGGCCGATAATATTGGCGCCGTCCATGATAGGCTCCCAGCCAAGCATCGACTGCATGCCCTCAAGCAGCGCCTTGATGCCGCGCGGCCCTTCATAGGGAACCGGCCGGTTGCCATCGGTATAAAAGGGAAATTTCTCATGCTCGGTGCCAAGCCGCCAGCGCTCTTTCGGCTTGCACCCTGAGGCGATGTAATCCACCAGCGAAGACGCGCCGTCGATGGGCGTCAAATCCGTCATGTCCCGCGCCATCGTTCTGTCCCGTCCGGTAAATGCTTGTTGGCGATCAAATGGACAATTGGCAGGCGAACTTCAAGCGCATTCTGGTGAACGGTCAGTGACAGGCATTGATCAATGCCAGTCGCCGATCACCACCTGAACCAGCGCCATTGCCGCCACAGCGGCCGTATCGGCCCGCAGGATGCGGGGTCCGAGCGGAATAGGCGTCACAAAAGGAAGAGTGCGCAGCGTATTGCGCTCGTTGGCTGAAAAGCCGCCTTCGGGACCGATCAACACCGCCAGACGTTTTTCACGGATTGCGCCAAGTTTGCCCAGAGGATTGTTGGTGGCGGCATCTTCATCGCAAAAGATGATGCGGCGGGATTTGTCCCAAGTCGCCAGTAGTGTGTCGAGTTTCACAGGTTCCTGGACTTTAGGCACACCAAGAATTCCGCATTGCTCGGCAGCCTCGATCACATTGGCCTGCAGCCGGTCGATGCCGATCTTGTGCACCTGCGTATGCTGTGTCAGCACCGGCTGGATGATCCCGGCGCCCATCTCGACAGCTTTTTGAACCAGATAATCCAGCCGCCCAACTTTGAGCGGCGCAAACAGAAACATCAGGTCAGGCCGGACAGGCTGCGGGCGCGTCTGCTCAAATGGAGTGAGCAAAAGCTTCTTTCTTGCCGGCAAGTTGAGCCGCGCCTTCCACTCGCCGTCGCGGCCGTTGAAAACCAGAAGCTCGTCGCCTTCACCCATGCGCAGCACATTGGCCAGATAGTTGTACTGTTCAGGCGTTGCCGCCAATGCCTCGCCTTCCGCCAGCGGAGCGGTGATGAACAGGCGTTGCATGGTGTAATTGGCGCGCATCGCCTTTGGTTGCCGATGGCTGGTGCTGGCGTCAAGCCCCTGCCGAAGGATGCCAAAGCGGCCGGTAGCCGTTTTGCAATGCCATAACGCTGGTTTGCGGTGTCAAAAGCGCGGCTCCCGCCTTGGCAATCTCATGCCATGGGCGCGGATCGCCATATCCGGTGAAGTTCCAGGGCAATGCCTTAGCGCCGCGCTTGGCAAACGCCATATCACCGAGCGCCGCCATGGTCCCGTCGGGCCAGCCGCCGGGCATGCGGGAATCTTCAAGGCGCGGCTTTGGCCGGAGCCTTTGCGCATGAAGTTTCAAGTCTACCGCGTCAATCCTGACACGCTCCGCTGCATCCGGCGCAACGGCTGTGCAATAGCGGTTGAAATCCGCGCGCCGACAAAAGGCGCAGGGCCTGTGCCCGGCGGAAAGCGCAGTCACTTCATCAAGAAAAAACAATTCGGTATAGCCTTGGCCCATGACCTCGCGATGCCAATTGCGATAGGCGCATACGCAAATGATCCAGCGTTTTGATGCAAACCGCCGTCTCAGCAGCATTTTCGTGGCGGGATCATGGATCTTCCCGCCGCGATTGCCCATGAAAAGGCCGCGCGCCGGATTGGCGTGGATGGTCCCGAACGGATCGACGCGATTCTGTAAAGGCATGGCTGCCATTCCGGTTTAGCTGTTGTTAACCATGTTTTGCCAACTATGCTGATGTCTCAGGCAACACCAAGACAAAACACTGATGAACGTCCTTATTGTCCAGAACTTCGAGTCCACCGGCCTTGGCCAGGTTTGCACTGCGCTCAAAGAGGCAGGCGCAGAACGGGATTACAGAAAGCCATACTTTGGCGAGGCGCTGCCGCAAGACTGCTCGCAGCATGACGCCATTGTCGTTCTCGGCGGCGGACAAAGCGCAGTGGACGACCACATCCACCCCTATCTGCCTCACCTTGCCGCGCTGATGCGCGACTTTGCCGACAGCGGCAAGGCCGCACTCGGCATCTGCCTTGGCAGCCAAATTCTCGCCCGCGGCTATGGCGCTACCAATCTGATCGGCAAAGCGCCAGAGTTTGGCTGGCAGAGGATTGCGCTGACCGACGAAGGCAAATCCGATCCGGTGCTCGGCGCCGTACCCGGCCAATTTCCCATTTTCCAGTGGCATGATGACACATTCACATTGCCGCAAGGCGCGGTGCGGCTCGCGTCAAATGACGCCACACCCAATCAGGCCTTCCGAGTCGGCCGCGCAGGCTATGGCATCCAGTTTCATTTTGAAGCCGATCGCCCGCTGGTCGAAAAATGGAACGCCCGTTTCCCCGACGACATTGCCCGCAAAGATCCAGACTGGTTCGACAAATATCCGGCGCATGCGCAGGAGCATGGGCCACATGCCGATGCAGCGGGGCTGGCGATCGCGCGGGCCTGGGTGAAGCAGATACATCCAATGCGAAAAGCGGCTTGAGGCCGTATTTATGTACCAACGACAATAATATGCAGAGCCCGCGGCCCATGCGCGCCGAGCAGGATCTTTTGCTCGATGTCGCCTGAACGGCTCGGGCCGGTGATGAAATTCACCGTGCGCGGCATGATGCCCTTGCCATAGGTCTTGCGGATGTCGGCCATGATCGTTTCGAGATCGCCTTTGATCGACGAGGCCTCAAGCACAACGATGTGGTTCTCCGGCAGGAAATTCAGAGTCGTCGGATTGTCCGCGCCGGAGGTCATAACCAGCGTGCCGGTTTCGGCGATGGCGGCGAAGGCGTGGCTGATGCCAGTCTCGTCCGAGCCGTCTGACGGGCCGGATTTCAGTTCCAGGTTTTTCTGGCTTTTCCACGGCATGGCGGCAAGGCGCGGGTCAGTGCCCATCGCAGCGCGGGCGGGCAGGTTTTTCGAGCGTAGATAATCGCTCACCGCGGTCGGCACGTCTTTGGCGGACTTTACCCGGGTAATGGTGGCGGAATATTTGTCCGCCATCGTCATGAACAGCTCGAATTGCGCCTTCGCCGGCAATTGCGCCCGTGCCGGGATCACCCCGTTCGGCGCAGATTTCAGCCGCGCTGCAACGGCGGTCTTGCGGGCGCTGTCGCTGCCGGAAACCTGCAAGGCATTGCGTAAGCCTTTAAGCACATTAGCTTTGGCGTCCATCAATGTGCCTCCTGCTTGCGCGCTTCCCGCTGGGCCCACTGTTGCTGAAACGTGCGCGATTCAGGCGCTGGCAAATCGCGCCATTTGGTCCAGCCCTCTGCCAGCGGCAACGACGTGAAACAACCTTTCGCGCTGCCCAGCATCGAAAGCAAAGGAATGCCGAGCTTGGCCATAAAATGATACGCCTTCGGCCGCTTGGCAAACCAGGCCCAGACACCGAGGCCATATCGGTAAGTCGCCGGTTGCAAATGCTGTTCGAACTCGCGCTCGCGCCAGTGGCGCATCATTTTCGGCAGCGGGATTTTCATCGGGCAGACGCTCTCGCAACGCCCGCAAAAGGTGGACGCGTTGGGCAGATGCCCGCCTTGCGCCACGCCGATCAGCGACGGCGTCAGAACCGCGCCCATGGGACCTGGGTAGACCCAGCCATAGGCATGGCCGCCAATGGCATGGTAGACCGGGCAATGGTTCATGCACGCGCCGCAGCGGATGCAGCGCAGCATGTCCTGGTATTCCGTGCCGATCATTTTGGTGCGGCCATTGTCGAGAATGACGACGTGGTAGTTTTCGGGGCCGTCTACATCGCCTTTGCGTCGCGGGCCGGTGGAGAGCGTGGTGTAGACGCTCATGTCCTGTCCGGTAGCCGAGCGCGCCAGCACCCGCAGGATCTGGCTGACATCCGACAGCGTCGGCACGATCTTCTCGATGGTAGCGACGACGATGTGCGTCTTCGGAAGGATTTGCGTCAGGTCGCCATTGCCCTCGTTGGTGACGATGACCGAGGTTCCGGTCTCGGCGATCAGGAAATTCGCGCCGGTGATGCCGACATCGGCCTCGAAATACTTTTGGCGCAGCACCTGCCGCGCCTCGTTGAGCAAGGTGACCGGCTCTTCGAGGTTGCGGTTCACGTCCAGATGCGTATGCACCCGGCGGAAATCGCCCTCCACCTGTTCCTTGGTCAGATGCACCGCTGGCGCAATGATATGGCTCGGATGCTCGCCGCGCAGCTGGATGATGTATTCGCCGAGGTCCGTCTCTACGGGCACAATGCCGTTTTCCTCGAAATGCTGGTTGAGCGCGATCTCCTCGGTGACCATGCTCTTGCCCTTGGTCACCGTCTTTGCGCCGACATCGCGGCAAAGCTTGAGAATGATGTTGCGCGCGTCTTCCGCAGTTTCGGCAAAATGCACATGGCCGCCGGATTTTTCGACCTTCTCACAATAAGCCTCAAGATAAAGATCAAGATGCGCCAGCGTGTGGTCCTTGATCGCCTTGGCCGAGTCCCGCAGGGCTTCAAACTCCGGCAAAAGGTCAACGGCAGCCTGGCGCTTGTCGATAAAGCCGGTGCGCACATGACCCATGGCTTTTTGCAGATTGACGTCGGCAAGCGCGGCGGTCGCATTGGCTTTGAAGGTGGGGGAGGTGATCTGCATCAGCTTTTCCCCTCGCCAATCGCAGGGCCGTCCGTCATCCCCGCCAGCACTTCGGCGATATGCCGCACCTGAATATCGGAACCTTCGCGCTTCAATTTGCCCGCCATGTTCATCAGACACCCAAGGTCGCCCGCCAGCAGCAAATCCGCGCCGGAAGCGCTGATATGGAAGGTCTTTTCCGAGACGATCTTGTTGGAAATATCCGGGTATTTGACGCAGAAGGTGCCGCCGAAGCCGCAGCAGATCTCGCTGTCTTTCAACTCCGTCAAAGTCAGCCCTTCGACCTTCCCCAGCAGCTTGCGCGGCTGCGCCTTGATGCCAAGCTCGCGCAGGCCCGAACAGCTGTCGTGATAGGTCAAGCTGCCCTGATGCGAAACTTTGGTGTCAGTAATGAACATCACATCGGTGAGGAAGCTGACTAGTTCGTGTACCTTGGCCGAGAACGCCTTGGCGCGCAGTTCCCATTTGGCGTCGCCCGCAAACAGTTCCGGATAATGCCTGCCCAGCATGCCGCCGCAGGAGCCGGATGGCGCGACGATGAAATCGTAATCCTCGAACGCCTCGATCACCTGTTCGGCAATCGCCCGCGCATCCTTTTTGTCACCCGAATTGTAGGCCGGCTGGCCGCAGCAGGTCTGCGACGGCGGCACTTCGACAATGCAGCCCGCATCCTCGATCAGCTTTACGGCGGCAAAGCCGACGGTCGGGCGGAAAAGGTCGACGAGGCAGGTGACGAACAGCGCCACGCGCGGTTTTTTCTTATCAAGAGTCATTTGAAACGCCGATGCCCTCATATGCGTGTGATTTGAAGATCGGTGAGCGCTTTTCATTCTGCGCAAGGCGCATCTCAGCAACGCGGCTCCATTCGCCGGCCTGTTCGGCCCGCGCCAGTTGTGTTTCGACATAGCGGATGTGGCCGGCAGACGCGCTGCGCGC
>JBAVTG010000126.1:0-8911 GCA_049696015.1 Rhizobiaceae bacterium
GATCCATAACTTTTGTGGGGTCATTGGCCATACAATCATCATTTGACGCAACTGTCATCCGGCGGCAGATGAATGGCTTTCGGGAGGCATTCATGTTTTCAATCTATCCATCCGCGCGGCTGCGGCCTTCACCCTTTTTCGAAGCGACGGTCGCCGAAGGCGTGACCTCCTTCACGACTTACAACAACATGCTGATGCCGACCGGATTCGGAAAAGCCGAAGAGGAATATTGGCGCATCATTTCAGGCGTTTCGATGTGGGATGTCGCCGTCGAGCGGCAGGTTGAACTGAGGGGTCCGGATGCCGCGCGGCTGGCGCAGATCCTGTGCACGCGCGACATGAGCAAATGCGTCGAGGGGCAGGGCAAATATGTTGCCCTGTGTAACCATGCCGGAACGCTGATCAACGACCCGATCATCCTCAAGCGCGCTGATGATCTGTTCTGGCTGTCAATCGCCGATTCGAACATCCTGTTCTGGGCGCGGGCCATCTGCGCCGAGCGCGGGCTGAATGTCCAAATCACCGAGCCGGACGTCTCGCCGCTCGCCGTGCAGGGGCCGAAAGCAGAAGACGTTGTCGCCTCGATGTTTGGCGATTGGGTGCGCTCGCTCAAATATTTCTGGTTCAAGGAAACCATGATCAACGGCATCCCCGTCGCGGTGGCGCGGTCGGGCTGGTCCAAGCAGGGCGGGTTCGAGATTTATCTGATGGACGGTTCGCGTGGCACCGAGCTTTGGAACCTCGTCAAGGAGGCGGGCAGGCCTTGGGACATCGGCCCCGGCAATCCGAATTCCCATGAGCGGATCGAAAGCGGCCTCGTCTCTTATGGCGGCGACACGGACGACTTCACCAACCCGTTCGAAGTGCGCATGGGCAAATATGTCGATCTGAATGTGCCGGACGACACGGTGGGCATACAGGCGCTGCGCCAGATCAAGGCGGAGGGCGTCAAGCGCCATCAGCTAGGGGTCATCTTGGACAATGAAACGCCAGCCGGGCCATCGTTCGTCTGGTTTGACATATCGGCAGATGGCGCAAAGATCGGTTCGATGACCAACATCATCTGGTCTTACCGGATGAAAAAGAACATCGGCTTTGCATTGGTGTCAGTGTCTGCCAAGGCAGGCGATCGCGTAACGGTGATGCGTGACCGCAAGACGGAGGCGGCGACACTTACTGAGCTGCCGTTTCTGTGATGCAGATTCATTTGGCGATATTGAGGGCTGCATAAAATTTTGACGCTCTGTGCTGCCCCTCATCCGCCGCTTGCGGGGAGAAGGTGGCCCGAAGGGTCGGATGAGGGGCAGCGCCGAAATTGGGCAACTGCCCAATTCCACGAAACGAACAATAAGCAGGAAGACTCCCATGAAAGACGTGAGCAAACTCGGCATCGAAAACCTGACGCTGGATCTGCACGAGGACGGCGTGCTGGTGGCAACGCTCGACCGGCCGGACAAGCGCAATGCGCTGAATGCGCAGACCATCGAAGAGCTGGTGACGCTGTTTTCGGCGATCCCGCAATCGGGCGTGCGCGCCGTCGTGCTGGCAGCAAAGGGCGACCATTTCTGCGCCGGGTTGGACCTTGTCGAACACCACAAACAGGATCGCAGCCCTGCGGAGTTCATGCACATCTGCCTGCGTTGGCACGAGGCGTTCAACAAGATGGAATATGGCGGCGTGCCGGTGATTGCCGCTCTGCAAGGTGCGGTGGTCGGCGGCGGGCTGGAGCTGGCTTCGGCTGCGCATATCCGTGTAGCCGACCAGACCACATATTTCGCCCTGCCCGAAGGCACGCGCGGCCTGTTCACTGGCGGTGGCGCGACCATCCGTGTGGCAGATCTGGTTGGCAAGGCACGGATGATCGACATGATGCTGACAGGCCGGATTTACAAAGGCCAGGAAGCGGTGGATGTGGGGCTGGCGCAATATCTCGTCGAAGGTTCAAGCTTCGACAAGGCGCTCGAAATCGCCCGCCGCACGGCGGCCAACCTGCCGCTGACCAACTTTGCTATCTGCTCTGCGATCAGCCACATGCAGAACATGTCGAGCTTCGACGCGGCCTATGCCGAGGCGGTGGTGGCCGGCGTTGTCAATACGCAACCTGCCGCGCGCGAACGGTTGGAGGCATTTGCCAACAAGACCGGCGCGCGGATCAAGCCGGCCTGAATAAGTATGACATTCAGCCACGCCAATCTCGCGCAGTCAGGCGAGGGCATACCGGCTGGCTCTGGCGCGCCGACAGATGATGACTTCGGCGACAGCCGCGTTGATTGCCCAGCCGGCGCCCATCAGGCCGGCGCGGACAGCTGTTTCCGGTTCTCCCGCGAGGATGAAGTAGGGCAAGCTGGTCAGGACTTGCGTGCCCGCGCCCATGCCAATGGCATAGCCGCGCAACATGAAGTCGCGGTGGGCGCCGATGTCGCGCTGGCGGATAGCGACATACCCGCGGCAAAGCGCGAACACCATCCAGACGCCGACAATGAGGCGTGTGATATACAGCGCCGTGCCGTCTGTTGGCGGCAGGATGTAAAAATGTGCCATCCACAAGCCTGTCAGCGCGGCAACCAATCCGCTTGGGACAATAATGCGGCCCGACCACCGGTGCCAGCGCGGGCAGGCATTGCGCAAATGCGGCGCAAATTGCAGGGCGCCGAGCAGACTGAACAGCAAGACCGCGGTGATATGCAGTATCACAGGTGTTGGCGCGTCAAAGAAGCGGGCGTTTTCAGGCGTTGCCGCGCCATTGGCAAGCTGCAATAGCCTGACTATGCCAGCCGCAGCAGGCACAAGGCTCAAGATGATCAGACCGGCGGGGATACCCCAGCCTGAGGTTCGATTGAAAAGACTTGCCAGAGACAAAACGTAAACTCCTTGCCCGATATCCGCTTGCAACGCCGCTGCTTGCGCATAGGAATGGTGCAAATGCACCACAAGATACACCATAAGGTCATGGAAGGCGTTTGCAGTTTTCCGGACGCATGAATGGTTGGCCGGCCTGCAATCCCGAAAGAAGCGCGCCGTTGCGGGGACAGAATTCGCTTTTGCGCACCATCTTGCCCTGCCTCCCGTTTCTCGTCTAAGCGGGCAGCATGCTGCTTGCCATTGAAACATCCGACCGTCTGTGTGCCGCCTGTCTTCTCGACGGGGCGACGGGCAGCATTGCAGCATCCATGACCCTCGACATTGAGCGCGGCCATGCCGAGCGGCTGATGGGGATGATACAGGACGTCCTGAATGAAGCCGGTATCGGTTACGCGGATTTGTCCGGAATTGCCGTCTGTGTCGGCCCGGGATCGTTCACCGGAATTCGCGTGGCGTTGGCAACAGCGACGGGGCTTTCGATTGCGCTGAAAATTCCGGTTCTGGGCGTCACCGCGCTGCAGGCGCTTGCTTCGCAGGCACAGTCCTTGGCGCGAGGCAGGCCGATCCTTGCCGTCATTGATGCCCATCGTGGTGATGTCTATGTGCAGCAATTTACCGCAGACGCTTTGCCTGAAAAACAGCCGCGGCAAGTGTCTGTCATGGAAGCGGCAGCAATGCCTTCAGCCCACGGCTCGCTTTGGTGCGGCGCAGGCGCCGGTCTCATTGCCGCGATCGCGGCATCGCCATTGCAAATAGCCGAATCGGTCAGGCTGCCTTCGGTCGACGCCGTTGCGCTGGCAACCCTGCATCCGGCCATGACGGTTGCGCCGAAACCCCTTTACCTGCGCAAGCCCGATGCCAAGCCGCAGGAATCCTATACGCAAGCTCGGGCTTTGCGCTCATGAGATCGCCGTTCGATTTGTTTCGCAAACGCGACTTTGCCATCGAGCGATTGAAAACCGCGGACGCTGTGGCCATTGCCGGGTTGCATACGGATGGATTTCACCGGCCCTGGAACGACGGCGAATTCCGCTCCCTGTTGGCGCAGGGACCGGTTTTTGGTTTTATTGCCCGGCCCGTTGGCCGCGCAGATGCGCCGGCTGGTTTTGTTCTGGCACGGCTGGTGGCGGGCGAGGCGGAGATCCTGACCGTCGCCGTTTCCAAACCGAACCGCCGTTCAGGCTTGGGCCGAAAACTGATGGATGCGGTGCTGCGCCAGCTGCATGCACAGCGCGCGCAGGTGTTGATCCTGGAAGTTGACGAGCAAAACAGCCCCGCCATCGGCCTCTATAAAAAGCTCGGATTTCTCGAAGTGGCCAAGCGCCCGTCCTACTATCAGACGGCTGACGGCCGCTCATCCGCGCTTGTCATGCGGCTCGAACTGAAATAGTCCGCAAGGGCGACTGGAGTGCCGGGCAGTGAACTCGAACCTTGAAAAGCTCTGCGCCGAAAAGGGCATGCGCATGACCGGCCAGCGCCGGGTGATTGCGCGCGTGATCGAAAATTCCGCAGACCATCCCGATGTTGAGGAACTGCACCGCCGCTCAGTAAAGATCGACGCGAACATCTCGATTTCCACGGTGTACCGCACAGTGCACCTGTTTGAAGAAAACAATATCATCGAGCGCCACGCCTTCCGCGATGGACGCGCCCGCTATGAGGCGATGCCGCTGACGCACCATGACCATCTGATTGACCTTAAAACCGGCAAAGTGATCGAATTCACCGACCCGCGCATTGAGGCGCTGCAGGAAGAAATCTGCCGCGAGCTTGGCTTCAAACTGGTCGATCACCGGCTTGAACTCTACGCCGTGCCGGTGCGCCCCAAAAAATCCGCGAAGCCGGACTGATCCATGCCAGGGCTGCTCCGACTCGCATTCGTGCTCAGCCTGTTCGCCTTGGTCACCGTGCCGCTGCTGCCCTTCCAGATGCTCGCGTGGAAGCTGGAGCGCCTGTGGCACAAGGCGCTGCCGCACTGGTGGCAAAAGTTCATGTGCAAGCTGTTGGGTTTGCGCATTCACAAATCGGGGCAGATGGCTTCAGGACGGCCGCTGCTGATCGTCGCCAACCACGTGTCCTGGAGCGACATTCTGGTGCTCGGCGCGACAGACAAGGTTTCATTCGTTGCCAAGGCCGATATGGCCGCTTGGCCGCTGTTTGGCCTGTTTGCCAAATTGCAGCGCACGATCTTCATAGAGCGCGAAAACCGCCAGAAAGCCGGGCAGCAGGCCGCGGAAATCGCGCGGCGATTGCGCGGCGGCGATGCGCTGGTGCTGTTTCCCGAAGGCACGACCTCGGACGGCAACCGCGTGCTGCCATTCAAATCCTCGCTGTTCGGCGCTGCAAAGGCGGCGCTGGACAATGGTCCGTTGCCCCATCCCGATTTCGTGCTGATCCAGCCGGTGGCGATTGCCTACACAAGGGTGCACGGCCTGCCCATGGGCCGTTTTCACCGCACTGTCGCCGCCTGGCCGGGATCGATCAGCCTCGTCAAGCATCTCAAAGGCGTGATTGCCGCCGGCGCTATTGATGTGGCGGTGGTGTATGGCGAGCCGGTCGCCTTTGACCGCAAGTCAGACCGCAAGGCCGTTGCCGCCGCGCTTGAGGGCGAAATCCGCGCCATGACCGGGGCGGCCCTTCGATTTGCCACGCAAGACAAGCCTTCTCACGAAGGCTGAAACCGGTTAAACGCCGCGCCATGACGATCATACTGCCCGCAATTGAGACTGAAGCCGCCGCCCCGCGCCGCAAGGTGCTGGTCAAGACCTATGGCTGCCAGATGAACGCCTATGACTCGACCCGCATGGCTGATGCGCTGGTCAAGTCCGGCTATGACGAGACGCAAAGCCTCGATGATGCCGATCTTGTGCTGCTCAACACCTGCCATATCCGCGAAAAGGCGGCCGAGAAAGTCTATTCGGAACTGGGCAAATTGCGTGATCTGAAAGCCGAGCGCAAAGTCGGTGGCCGTACTCTGACCATTGGCGTCGCCGGCTGTGTGGCGCAGGCAGAGGGCGACGAGATTTTCCGCCGCGCCAAGGCGGTAGATCTGGTCGTCGGCCCCCAAAGCTATCACCGGTTGCCCGATATTGTCGGGCGCGTCGCCAGGGGCGAGCGCGTCAACGAAACCGAATACAGCACTGAGGACAAGTTCGAGCATTTGCCGCAAGCGGACAAAGCCAGGATCGCCAGCCGCGGCGTCACCGCATTTTTGACTGTGCAGGAAGGCTGCGACAAGTTCTGCACCTTTTGCGTGGTGCCCTATACGCGCGGCAACGAAATCTCCCGCCCGGTCAGTCAAATCGTCACCGAGGCGAAAGCGCTGGCGGCGGCGGGCGTGCGCGAAATCACGCTGCTCGGCCAAAACGTCAACGCCTGGCATGGCAAGGGCGACGATGGCACGGATTGGGGCCTTGGCCGCCTGCTGCGCCATTTGGCGCAAATTCAAGGCATCAAGCGTCTGCGCTACATCACCTCCCACCCGCGCGACATGGCCGATGACCTGATCGAAGCGCATCGCGATCTGCCACAATTGATGCCCTATCTGCATCTGCCGGTGCAGTCCGGTTCGGACCGCATTCTCAAGGCGATGAACCGCCGCCACACCGCTGCGCACTATCTTGCGCTTCTCGCCCGCATCCGCGCCGTCCGTCCCGACATTGCGCTGTCCGGTGATTTCATCGTCGGCTTCCCCGGCGAGACCGATGCCGATTTTGAAGCCACCATGGAGATCGTGCGCCAAACCGGCTATGCGGCGGCCTATTCGTTCAAATATTCGCCGCGCCCCGGAACACCGGCCAGCGAAATGAAAAATCAGGTGCCCGCAAAAGTCATGGATGAACGCCTGCAGGCCTTGCAAGCGCTGATCCTTCAGCAGCAAAATGAGTTCAATGCGGCTTTGATTGGCCAAACGCTCGAAGTTCTGGTCGAAAAGCCGGGCCGTCATGCGATGCAGATGGTCGGACGCTCGCCTTATTTGCAACCGGTAATTCTTGATGAATCTGTCGCAAAAATCGGCGACAGTGTGCAGGTGCGAATCACCGGTGTGCGGGGCAACAGCCTGACCAGCGCGCCGGTCGAAGCCGGGATTTGATAAACGGCAGCAAGGAGAGACGTTTGAACGCCACGGACAAGGTGAAGCCTGCGCCGCAAGGCGCCCTGGAATTGGCGCAGATTGTCCTCACGTTCGACAACAACAAACATGCGACCGCGCTGTTTGGCCAGTTTGATGAGAATCTCGCGCATATAGAACGCAAGCTTGGCGTCATTGCCCGCTCGCGCGGCAACCAGCTTCACATCGAAGGCGATCCGTCGGCGACCGAAAAGGCGCGCCGCGCGCTCGACGGCCTCTACGCCATGATCCGCGCTGGCCAGCATGTCGGCACCTCCGATGTCGATGGCGCTATCCGCATGGCGCTGGCAGCGGACGATCAACCGATGCTCCCGACGCTGGAGACCAAGTCGCGCATGTCCACAGCCCAGATTTCCACCCGCAAGCGCACCATCCACGCCCGCACGCCAACGCAAGACCAGTATATGCGCGCCCTTGAGCGGTCCGAGCTGGTGTTCGGCGTGGGTCCCGCCGGCACCGGCAAGACCTATCTGGCGGTCGCCCATGCGGCCATGCTGCTAGAGCGCGGCGCGGTCGAGCGCATCATTCTGTCGCGCCCGGCGGTGGAAGCGGGCGAACGCCTTGGCTTTTTGCCTGGCGACATGAAGGAAAAGGTCGATCCGTACCTGCGCCCGCTCTACGACGCGCTGTATGACATGATGGCCGGCGACAAGGTCGAACGCGCCATTCAGGCCGGCGTCATCGAAATCGCCCCGCTTGCCTTCATGCGCGGGCGCACGCTGGCCCACGCCGCCGTCATTCTCGATGAGGCGCAGAACACCACGTCGATGCAGATGAAAATGTTCCTGACGCGTCTGGGCGAAAATTCACGCATGATCATCACTGGCGATCCGAGCCAGGTCGATCTGCCTCCGGGGCAAAAGTCGGGCCTTGTCGAAGCGCTGGAGCTGCTGCATGGCCTGCCGGGCATCGTCCCGGTTCGGTTCACCCAGAAGGATGTCGTCCGCCATCCGCTGGTCGCCGAAATCGTCGGGGCCTATGACCGGGCAACGGAAGAGCGTGTCGCCCGCCGCAACGCAGCCTTGGCAAGTGACAAGCCTGCGTGAGCGATAAAGCCATTCTGACAGCCGTATCCTCGGTTGAATCCGGCCATTGGCCGGATGAAGCTGCTTTGGAGACGCTTGTCCATCGTGTGTTCCGCGCAGCTGAAGCTGAACTTGCCCTTTCGCCGGATTTCCCCAGCGAAATCAGTCTGTTGTTTGCCGATGACGCGACCATGCAAAGCATCAATGCGCAGTGGCGCAGCCAGGACAAGCCGACCAATGTCCTGTCATTTCCGGCCTTTGCGCTGAAACCCGGCATGGCGCCAAAGCCGCTGCTCGGCGATATCGTGCTGGCCTATGAAACCGTGGCGCGCGAAGCGACATTGCAGGACAAGCCCTTTGACCACCACCTCAGCCATCTTGTCGCCCACGGGCTGTTGCACCTGCTTGGCCATGACCATGAAAGCGATGGCGAGGCAGAGGTTATGGAAGAACTTGAACAGCGTATTCTCGCCCGCCTTGCCATACCCGACCCCTATGCGGTATCTGACGGGGACAATGTCTGACATCCAGTCCAAAACCGCACCTGCTGCGGATGCCAAGCCTGCCTCGCGGCAGGGAGCCGAAAACGGCGACCAGCCGACCCGAAGTCCGCGTCCGGAAAACGAGCGCAAATCCGTCATATCCTGGCTGACCCAACGTTTTCGTGGCAAAACTGCTTCAGAATTGCGTGAGGATCTGGCTGATGTGCTCGCCGATGAGGCTGGCCATGGCACGTCCGGCTTTTCGGCCGGCGAGCGCGAAATGCTCACCAACATTCTGGGCTTCCGCGAAGTCCGCGTCGAGGATGTGATGATTCCGCGCGCCGATGTGATCGGCGTTGATATGGACACCAAGCTTGCCGAACTTCTGGAACTGTTCGAAAGCTCCGGCC
>JBAVTG010000127.1:0-1753 GCA_049696015.1 Rhizobiaceae bacterium
GCCCAGCTCCAACCGAAACATACCAGAAATCCGGGTGAATGACAGCGCTATTATCTCAAAGATTTCATTGACTTTGCTGAATCGATCAATAAAACTTTGAACCTCATATGGCGTGAGGTTCAGCTCGGACGGCAAGGCTGTGGATTGCGGTTCAGGGGTGTTTTGTCCGGACGCGCTGGCTTGAAATAATTGAGCCTGTCGGGTCTTTATTCGGGGGAGCTGAAGTCCAAGTGGCAGTTCTGGAACTGAGGCATATTTCCAAGCATTTTGGCGCCATCGAGGCAGTCAAGGACGTATCTTTTGAGCTGGAGGCCGGCGAGGTTGTTGGCTTGATGGGCGACAATGGCGCGGGAAAATCCACGTTGGTCAAAATGATGGCTGGCAATTTCCGGCCGAGCAGCGGCTCCCTTTTGATGGATGGCAAAGAGATCGTGATGCACCGCCCGATTGAGGCGCGCGAGCACGGAATCGAGATTGTGCATCAGGACCTGGCGCTGTGTGACAATCTGACAGCGGCGGCCAATGTCTTTTTGGGGCGCGAATTGCAGCTTGGTTTCGGGCCGCTGCGGATCCTTGACTATGCAACGATGTACCGCCGCGCGGGTGAGATATTTGCCGAGTTGAAATCGGAAACACGGCCGCGCGATCTGGTAAAAAAGATGTCCGGCGGCCAGCGGCAAGCCGTGGCGATTGCCCGGACGCGTCTTAGCAACGCCAAGATCGTGCTGATGGATGAACCCACCGCCGCCATTTCGGTACGGCAGGTGGCCGAAGTGTTGAACTTGATCCGCCGTTTGCGCGATCAGGGCATCACTGTGGTTCTGATCAGTCACCGCATGCCGGATGTATTCACAGTGGCCGACCGCGTCATCGTGATGCGGCGCGGCACCAAAGTTGCGGATAAACAGATCGTCAAAAGCTCACCTGAAGAGGTGACGGGGTTGATCACCGGCGCAATAGAAGCCGTCTGACCACATTCGGAAAGGCCGTCCATGTCAACTTCATTGACCAGTTCAATCGCGCAAAAGCAGCAAACGTGGCTGTCGAGTGTGCTTGCCAGCCAAACGTTCTGGGTGTTCATCGCCGTGATTTTGGCGAGTCTTGCCCTGACATTTGCGACTGACAGTTTTGCCACCAGCAAGAACCTTTACAACATCACCCGCAACGTGACTTTTGTGGCAATCATTGCATTGGGTATGACACTGGTCATCATCACAGGCGGGATAGATCTGTCCGTAGGGTCAGTGCTTTGCCTGTGCAGCATGGTGTTGGCAGTGGTTATGCATGCAGGCTATTCGATCGAAGTGGGAATCGCCCTGAGCGTGGCTACCGCACTCTTCGTCGGGGCGGTCAACGGCGTTCTCATTGCCTATATCGGATTGCCGCCTTTTGTTGTGACGCTGGGCATGCTGTCGATCGCGCGCAGTCTTGCGATGGTGGCATCGGGCAACACTGTGGTTTTTGAATTCGGGCCGGATCATGACAAGCTCTTGGCACTTGGGGGCGGGGCATGGTTTTTCGGCATCGCAAATCCTGTGATGTACACTGTTGTTCTGGGCCTGCTGACCGGGTTCGTCCTGCGCTGGACGCGGTTTGGCCGCCACGTGTTTGCAATCGGCGGCAATGAAAATGCTGCGACGCTGACCGGCGTGCCGGTAAAAGCGATCAAAGTCGCGGTCTACATGATTTCTTCCTTGTCGGCGGGAATTGCAGGGATCGTGCAGACGGGCTGGCTCGGAGCCGTGACCACCAA